>NZ_CALBEX010000264.1 GCF_937889215.1 uncultured Limnohabitans sp. | reverse complement strand
GGCGTGATGCCCGCGACCACGCCCAAAGGCTGGCGAAGGGTCCAGTTGTCGATGCCGGTGGAGACCTGGTCGGTGAAGTCGCCCTTGAGCAGCTGCGGTATGCCGGTGGCAAATTCCACGATGTCGATGCCGCGGCTCACTTCGCCCTGCGCGTCGGTGAACACCTTGCCGTGCTCGGCGGTGATCATGTGGGCCAGCTCGTCTTTGTGCAGATTCAGCAGTTCGAGGAACTTGAACATCACGCGGGCGCGGCGCAGGGGCGGTGTGTCGGCCCAAGCCGGGAAAGCGGCTTGCGCGGCGGCCACGGCTTTGACCACTTCGGCGCTGTTGGCCAAGGCCACGTTGCCGGTCACGGCGCCGGTGGCCGGGTTGGTCACCGGCTGGCTGCGGCCCGAAGTGCCTGCGGCGACTTGGCCGCCAATGAAATGGCCGATGTGGGTGATGCTCATGGGGACTCCTTGTGGCTTGCGCCGGTTGCTTGTCGATGTGTTTCTTGTCGGAGCCCACCCTGTGAGCGATGTTGCGATCTTGCTTTGACCGTTCCATCGCCAATATGGGTGAGCACACGCATTGCGTGTGACAGTTTAGGTACCCCTGCCATCCCCGGCAATGCCATAAAGCTGAATTGATTGTTCAAAATAGTGAACAATACTTGGATGGAAGAGCAAAAGATCATCACCCTTTGGACCCACCTGCACTGGCTGAGTGTGCTGGCACAGCAAGGCAGTTACACCGCTGCTGCTGCCCGTTTGGGCGTGAGCAAGGCCGCCATGAGCCAGCGCATCGCCGAGCTGGAGCGGGCCGCCAAAGTCACCCTGGTGCAGCGCACCACCCGCAGCCTGCGCCTGACCGAGGCCGGACAAAAGTTGGTGGACGACACCCGCGCCTCGTTCGAGCAAATTGAGCAAAGTTTTGCGCAAGTGCGCGACTTGGCCCAGCAGCCCGGCGGTTTGATTCGGGTGACCGCACCCGTGGCGCTGGCCCGTCAGCAGCTGGTGCCGCTGTTCGCCGATTTCCTGAAAGACTTTCCGGATGTGCGCCTGGAGTTGGACCTGTCCGATCGCCTGAACGCCTTGGCCACCGAAGGCTACGACCTGGCCATACGCCACACCGCCCACCCGCCGGACACGCATGTGGCCTGGTCGCTGTGCCCCACAGAGTCGGTGCTGGTCGCCACCCGTGTGTATTTGCGCAAACAGGGCGAGCCACAAACGCCGCACGACCTGCAAGCCCACAACTGTCTGCACTACCCCCGCTCGCAAGACACCCCGGCCTGGACCTTCGAGCCGCGTTCGCTTTCACACGCTGCGGAGCGCGTCACCGTGCCTGTGACGGGCAATTTCGCCGCCAACAACAGCGAAGCGCTGCGCGAAGCCGCGCTCACCGGTGCGGGCATTGCCCTCATGCCCGACTTCAGCGCCCAAGCTGCTCTGCGCCAAGGCAAGCTGGTGCGGGTGCTGCCCGGCTGGAAACCCGTCGGGGCTTTTGCCGAAACCATTTATGCCATCCGCCCGTATTCACCGCATGTGCCCCGGGCGGTGACGGCGTTGGTGGGTCATTTGAAGAAGGGGCTTGAGGACGGGTTTGGGGTGTGATTTCCCGCCACCGATAAGATTTGGCACCGCTGTTCTAATGCCGTTAAGGCGAACTCAATCGGGTTCGGTCTGAAGCCAGGCTGGAATATCGCGTTGACCATGCAGCACGCGCCAAACATCAATGTGGTCTGCTTTTTCGGTGTAAAAAACACCATGTGGGTAGCGGGTCAGTGGCCAAAACCGAAGACCCGGCAGGTTCAATTCGTGGGCATACCGTGGCGATCCCGTGGCGGGGTGTCGACCGATGTGGGCATAGGCTTTTTCCAGCGCATCAATCAAACCGAGAGCAGCAGATGGCGCGCCCTCATCTAAATAGTAGGCAACAGCTTGCTCAACATCCCAAAGGGCCAATTCGCGTGGGATGACTGGCTTTGTTTTCACCGGGGTGAGAGGGTCCGGGTGGCTTGGTGAACCCGTTCACGCAAGCCGTCAAAGTAAGTCGCATTGACTGGAGCGGTGGGTGCGGAACCCGCACCGGTCAGGAGCAGTTCACGCAATTGCAGGCGATCCTGGTCCTTGCGTATCAACTCACGCACATACTCGCTGCTGGTGCCGTAGCCGCGCTGGCTGACTTGCATATCCACGAAAGTCTTCAAGGTTTCGGGCAGGGAAATGTTCATGGTGCTCATGTCCTCAGCATAGTGATTTTGGCAAAAATTGGCAAGATGCCTGCAGACTCTTGGATCTTTTAAATCCAACCCAGCCAATCATGGGCTATTTCGCGTTGCATTGGATGAGGTGGTCGAAGCGGCACAGGAGGTCAGATGCTGAGTTGGATCTGGTCTGCAGCCAGCACCCGTAGTGCATCTTCTTGCCCCAGCGTGAACGCATCCGCCACCGTTGTGCCTGGTCGGCAATCCCAAGTGGACACGGGCACCTTGCGGCTGGGCTGCCAGTAGGTGCGCCCGTGTGCCTGAAACAGCGCTGCTTGGTCAGGATAGTGGCGCGTCAGCAAGACAAGGGTGGATGCTTTTTCTGATTCGGTTTGAACTGGAATCGGCGCGTTGTCGGTGTAACCGCCGTCAAAAGCCAGGAACTGAATCTTTGAAAAATTCAGGGCTTGCATGTGTTTCTGCTGAATGACTTGGACGGTCGTCAGCAGGCTAAGGACTGGATGGCTGAGCGCAAGCCTAAGCCTGTCAGTTGTGCAGGTGTCGTGCTTGACATGCTGCCTTGATCTTTCATATGCCCCGCGCCAGCAGCGGAAACAATTTTTGCAGCCCGTCGGCCATCACTTCAACGGCCAGCGCGGCCAGAATCAAACCCATCAGTCGGGTCATGACGTTGATGCCGGTTTTGCCCAAAAACCGTGCAATCGGGGTGGCCAAAGTAAAGCACACGGCGGTGGCCAAGGAGATGACGACGCCGTAAGCGACCAAGGTGCCCAGCTGGGTCAGGTTTTCAGCTTTTTCGGCATAAATCACCACCGTGGACATGGTGGCGGGGCCGGTGAGCATGGGAATGGTCAGCGGCACCACGGCGATGCTGGCGCCCATGGCGGCTTTGGCTTCGGCATCGTGCACTTCGTCTGCGTTGACGCGGGCTTCCGCAGGTTGGGCGTTCAGCATGGACAGGGCCGAGGTCAGCAGCAGCAGGCCCCCGCCGACTTGAAAACTGGCCAGCGAGATGCCGAAGAACGCCAAGATCTGCAGCCCCAACAAGGCACTGGCGGCGATCACCACAAACGCGGCAAAGGACGACACCCAGATGGTGCGTTGGCGTTGGGCCAGACTGAAGTCTTGCGTGTAGTGGATGAAAAACGGCACGATGGCCAAGGGGTTGACGATGGCCAGCAGGGTGATGAGCGGTTTGAAATCCATGGGCGCATTGTGCCGCCGAAGGCGGCGGCCAACGCGCAGGCGTTGTTTTTTTATGCCGCTGGTGTGCGCCTTCTGAACATGCCCCAGCCTTCCATGTGCAGCACTTTGTCACCGTTCTGGTTGAACATTTCCCAAAGGTTGCGCGTCATGCCCACGTCCGGGCGTTTGCCCATGGGTTTGGTCTCGAGCACGGTGCTTTGCAGCCGCAGGGTGTCGTTCGGGTACACCGGCTTGAGCCACTTGATGCCTTCTAGTCCCGGCGAGCCCAGGCTGGAGGTTTCGTGCAAAAAGTTCGTCACCATCAGCCGCATGGCCATGGCGCAGGTGTGCCAGCCGCTGGCCGACAGTGCGCCAAAGACCGAGGCCTTGGCGGCTTCGTCGTTCAGGTGAAAGGGTTGCGGGTCAAACTGGGTGGCAAAGGCGATGATCTCTTCGCGGGTGGGCGTGATGGTGCCCAGGTCGCGGACCTGGCCTGTGGCCATGTCTTCCCAGTAGTACTTGATGTGTGCGGTGCTTTGGGCCATCACCGGCCTCCTGAGATGTCCAGAAAGCTCATGGTGGTGTAGCTGGCTTTGTCGGAC
>NZ_CALBEX010000263.1 GCF_937889215.1 uncultured Limnohabitans sp. | reverse complement strand
CGGGGGGCAGGCCAAAGTCCAGGGCCGACACGATCGGGAAGAACACCGGAATGGTCAGCAAGATCATGGACAGCGAGTCCATGAAACAACCCAAAATCACATACAGCACCAAGATCGCCGTCAGCACCAGCAAAGGGCTCACGCCCCATGAGGCGACAGCCGCTGCAGCTTCTTGCGGCAATTGAGACAAGGCCAAAAACGTGTTGTAAACGCCGGCACCCAGCACGATCATGAAGATCATGGCCGAGGCTACGGCCGTGCCCAGCAGCGCACTGCCCAACGTTTTGCGGTTCAGCCCGCCATTGAGCCAGGCCGCAAAACCGGTGCCAAACGCGCCCACGGCTGCACCCTCGGTGGGCGTGAAAATGCCGCCATAAATGCCGCCTACCACCAGCAAAAAGATCAGCACCACTGGCCACACGCGCCATGTGGCTTGCAAGCGCTCTTTCATGGGCACAGGTGGCAAGGTGCCCATCTCGTGGGGACGCAGGCGGGCATAAATGGCGATCACGATCACATAACCCAGCGCTGCCAAAATGCCCGGAATGAAGGCGGCCAAGAACAATTTGGCGATGTTTTGCTCGGTCAATATGGCGTAGATGACCAGCACCACCGAGGGCGGAATCAGGATGCCCAGGGTGCCACCAGCGGCCAAGCAAGCCGTGGCGATGCCGCCCGAATAACCGGCCCGCTTGAGCTCAGGCAGCGCCACCTGGCCCATGGTGGCCGCCGTGGCCAGCGAAGAGCCGCAAATGGCGCCAAAGCCCGCACACGCGCCCACCGCCGCCATGGCCACACCGCCTTTGCGATGACCTATCCAGACCTCGGCGGCTTTGAAAAGCGCCTTGGACAAACCGCCCAAAGCGGCAAACTGGCCCATCAGCAAAAACAGCGGAATGACCGACAGCGAGTAGCTGGAAAAGGTGCTGTAAGTGACCTGCTTGAGTTGGTTGATGATGGGCGTGACGTTGCCAAAAATCAGGTAGGCCCCGCCCAGGCCGCACAGCATCATCGACAAACCGATTGGGATGCGCACAAAAATCAGCAGCAGCAAAACCGGGAAAGACCACAGCGCCAGTTCAATCGTGTTCATGGGCAAAACTCCTGCTGGGGGTCAGTGGCCAATGGGGCCGGAAACTTGCAAGTCTTCGCCGGGCTTGGCCAACCCCAGCTGCATCAAAATGTGGCCCAAATAGGTGATGCAGCCAAGCACTGCACCGACCAAGCACAAAGCAAAACCCCACCACAATGGCATTTGCAAAATGAAGGTGGTTTCGTTGTTGGCGTATTTGTCTACCAAACCTGCCCACAGCCGCCATGTCAAAAGCAGCCAGACCGCCAGCATCAACACATCACTGAGCAGACGGATAAAGCGCTGCCAATTGGCCGACATGTGCGAATACAGCAGGTCCACGGTGGCATGCCCGCCTTGCAGATAGCACCAGGGCATGAAAAAGAAAATGGCCACGCCCACACCCATTTCCACCAGCTCGTAGTCACCCGGCACCGGTCCCAAACCCATGCCGCTGAAGCTGCGCCCGATCACACTGACCACCACCAGCAAGGTCAGCAGCGTCAGCAAGAAGCCACCGGTCAAGGCACTCCAGCGGGCCATTCGGTGAATGATTGCCATCATGGACAAAGTCTCCGGGGATTTGGGGGGCAAGCCAGCCCCGCACTAGACAGAAAAAACCCGCCGACCAGCGGCGGGTGTTGAGCGGGCCCGTGGGCACCGCATGGCATCACTTGCTGTGCTTGGCAATCAATTCGCGGGCATCGGACAACAGCTTGTTGCCATCGATGCCCTTGGCGCCGACTTCTTTGACCCAGTCATCGGCCACCACGCTGGCCGTACGACGCCAGCGCTGAGTCTCAGCGGCGTCCAGGGCCACAATGTTGTTGCCTGCTTTCTGCGCAATGGCACGGCCCACCTTGTCGCCCTCGTCCATGGCGCGGCCAAAGAAGGCGGCAGTTTCCAGGCCCGAATTCTTGTCAATCACTTGCTTCAAATCGGCGGGCAGCTTGTCGTAAGACGCCTTGTTCATCGACACCGCAAAGGTCGAGTTGTACAAGCCATTGGCACCGTAGAAGGTGGTGTGGTTCTTGACCAACTCATGCACTTTCAGGGCTGGACCGACTTCCCAAGGGATGGTGGTGCCCTGGATCACGCCCTTGGACAAAGCTTCGGTCACGGCCGGCACTGGCATGCCCACTGGGGTTGCGCCGAGCTTGGTGAGCATGTTGTTGATGATGCGCGAGCCGCCACGGATCTTCATGCCTTGCAAGCTTTCCAAGCCGGTCACCGGGGTTTTGGTGTGGAACAAGCCTGGGCCGTGGGTGTGCACGGCGATCAGCTTCACGTCCTTGAATTCGTCGGTAGCGTTCTTTTGCACGTATTCCCAGAGCGCCTTGGAAGAGGCTTCGCCCGTGGTGGTCAGGAAAGGCACTTCAAACACTTCGGTCTTGGGAAAACGACCGGGTGTGTAGCCCAAGACCGTCCAAGTCAAGTCCACGATGCCGTCTTTGGCTTGGTCAAACAACTGGGGTGGGGTGCCGCCGAGTTGCATGGTGTTGAAAATCTGCACCTTGATGCGACCACCGGACTCGGCTTCGACCTTTTTGGCCCAAGGCACGATGGCTTTGGCGGGAATGGTGGCTTGAGCCGGCAGCATCTGGTGAAAACGCAGGGTGACGGTCTGGGCCTGCGCGGCGCCCGCAAAAGCCGTTGCACCCAAAAGGGCCAACACGGTACGGCGTGGGATCAGGTGAAACATGGGGTGCTCCTGGTTATGTTTTATAAACAAATGACAACCTCTTATGCTACCCACATCGAGCGCTTTGCCTATCAGGGTTTTACCTTGATGCCCCCGGCACCTTGCCTTGAAAAGAGAACTTAAATGCTGGTTTTGAATCGCCAAGCCAGCCGCCGCAGCTGTGTGCGAACCCGATGGTTAAGGTGGGTCGCATGATCCGTGCGGTGGTGGCCTGTGCGAGCACCCTTCAAACTGCGCCGGTGTATTCGCCCCGTGCAGGGTAGTTCTTGGCCAAGGCGAAATCGATGGCGCCCAAAAGGTCGGCGAATTGTGGGCGTGCAAACGGCATGGTCTGTACCGCACCGTAATACAGCGTGCCGTCTGGGCGCAAGAGGTAAACCGCTGGCTCCGAGAACAGGGCGGGCTCTTCAATGCCAATCGAGGTCATGCCGCGTGAGGTGCTGATGTACAGGCCCCATTGGCGCGCCACATCCAGGGCCAAGCCGTAGCCCATGCGCAGTTCGGGCATGTTGATTTTTTGGGCCATTTGCTCCGCCCGGTCTTGGTTGTCGCTGGACAGCGCCAACACTTTCACGCCGCGCTTTTCAAACTCAGGCACCAGGCGGGCCAGCTCCAGCAAGTACTTCATGCAAATGGGGCAATGCAGCCCACGGTAAAACACCAGCAAACTGAAATGCTCTGGCGAGTCGGTGGCCATATCGTAGGGGCCGTGTTGCAAGGTGGGCACCTGCAAAGCAGGGGTGGTTTGGCGGGGCATCAACATGGGGGACTCCTGAATCAAAAGGGTGAATCCTGCATTGTGTTTGTCTTGGTGCAACAATAAGTGCTGTTTCATTTGCTTTAAATACAAAAATGCCCGCACCTCGATTGGACCGACTGTCTGCCTTGCTGGAAGGCTTGGCCCCTCGCGTTTGGCTTTGCGAGCAGCCACTAGGCTTTGCGCTGCACATTTTGGTTCAGCAGGGCGAGGCAGACGCAGACGGCGCGCTTGACCTGCAACACATGCACTTGTTGGTTTGCCCGCCCCGCACCAGCGAGCAAGCCTTGGCGCGGGTTCAAGCCACGGGCAAGACGTGCTGGATGAGTTTTGAAGTGGCCTTGGACGGCCCCGTGGCCCCCGTCTTCTTGACCGAGTTCTTGCAGCCTTTGGCGATCGACTTGGCCCACGCCGATGCTTCGTTGGCGCAGATCGTGCAGTTGATCTTGATGGAAATGTCGGCCACCCGTTGCGGGCAGCCCTCATGGATGAACCGGGCGGGCGACATTTTGTTGATTGGCCTGATGCGCCATTTGGTGGCACAGCCCCAAAAAACCTCGGGCCTGTTCACCGCCTTGGCCAACCCGCGCATTGCCAAAACCTTGGTGGCCATGCATTCAGATGCCGCCAAGCCCTGGACCCTTGAGGCGCTGGCCGAAGAGGCGGGCATGTCGCGCACCACTTTTGTGAACCAATTCAAGCAACTGATGCAGATCTCTCCTGGCAAGTACCTGGAGAATTTGCGTTTGGCCCTGGCCCAACGCCTGGTGGCCAACGGCTTGGGGCTCAAGCAAGTGGCGCACAAAACGGGCTATGCCAGCGCCTCGACTTTGTCACGCGCCATGGGGCGGGTGGCGGCCTGAGGTGAGCCTTTGGGCATCAATCGGGCCTGGCCCAAGCCACCAACCCGAACCCTACTGCCGGCTTCAGTTCTTGTGCAGCTCAGCGTTCAACTCGCCCCAGCTCTTGTTGCGCGGAATGGCGTGCAGCGCGCCGGACTGTGAATCGCGGCGGAACAGGATGCCGTTTTTGCCGGACAGTTCTTTGGCTTTCATGACCGAGCCGTCGGGCAGCTGAACGCGGCTGCCGCCGGTGATGTAGCAACCAGCTTCCACAATGCAGTCGTCGCCCAGCGAGATGCCGATGCCAGCGTTGGCACCCAGCAAGCAGCGCTTGCCCACTTTGATGACTTCTTTGCCGCCACCCGACAGCGTGCCCATGATGGACGCGCCGCCGCCGATGTCGCTGGCGTCATCGACTACCACGCCCGCGCTGATGCGGCCTTCGACCATGCTCGCGCCCAGCGTGCCGGCATTGAAGTTGCAAAAACCTTCGTGCATGACGGTGGTGCCGCTGGCCAGGTGTGCGCCCAGGCGCACGCGGTCGGCGTTGGCAATGCGCACGCCCGACGGGATCACGTAATCGGTCATTTGTGGGAACTTGTCCAAGCCCTTGATCTCGAGCACGCGGCCAGCGCCACGGGCTTTGAGGCGGGCGGCGGGCACATCGGCCAGGGCGCAGGGGCCGAAGTTGGTCCAGGCCACGTTGGGCAGCAGGCCAAAGATGCCGGTCACGTTAGCGCCGTGTGGCAACACCAGGCGGTGGCTCAGCAGGTGCAGGCGCAAATAGGCGTCGTGGGTGTCGGCGGGCGCGTCGGCCAGGCTTTTGATCTCGGTACGCACGGCCACCACGGTGGCGTTGCGCACGCTGCAGGCCACCAGGGCCTGGGCCACGTCAGCGCCCAGTGCCGCAACGGCTTCGGCCTGGGTCAGGCGGGTGCTGCCGCTGGCGGCGACATCGGCCGCCAGTTCGGGGGCCGGGAACCAGGTGTCCAGCACGGTGCCGTCAGCGGCGATGGTGGCCAGGCCCGTGGCGCGTGCGCCGGTGGTTTGGATAGTGCTCATGCTTGTGCTCCGCAGAAAGCCCCGGCCAAGTGGGCCAGGACGGAAAAATCAAAGAGTCTGATTATCGGGCAGATACAGAAAGGGAAAGGGAAGAAAGCTGGCGTTGCATTTCCAGGCCAGGTGTCCACAGGCCGACAGCAAGCCCCCGCGATCTGCGCGAAGATACCCTGCATGAACAGCTCACTCCTTGATGCCACCCAAGTGGCGCACCTGCGCAACTGGGAAGGCCGCAGCGAAACACTGACCGACGAGATCGTGGCCGCCCCGCTGCGTGGCCAAAGTGCCTTGCTCGACCGCGATGACGCCCGCCAAACCGCGGACAGCGAAGTGCCGCCGCTGTGGCACTGGCTGTACTTTTTGCCGCAGGCCCCACAAAGCCAGATCGGGCCGGACGGCCACCCCTTGCGTGGTGGCTTTTTGCCGCCCGTGCCACTGCCGCGGCGCATGTGGGCCGGGGGCCGCCTGCAGTGGCAAACCAACAACCCCTTGTGCGTAGGTGACGCCGCACAAAAGCATTCGCGCATCGCCTCGGTCAAGCACAAGGCGGGCCGCACGGGTGACCTGTTGTTTGTCGAAGTCGAGCACGCTTTCAGCAACGTCCAAGGCCTGTGCCTGACCGAAACCCACGACATCGTGTACCGCGCTGCGGCTGTGCCCGGCGCGCCCGAAGTGCCGCCCACCGAGGCCGAAACCGGCGCGCCTTGGCAGCGCGAGTTTGTGCCCGATCCGGTGTCGCTGTTTCGTTATTCGGCGCTCACCTTCAACGGCCACCGCATCCACTACGACCGCAGCTACGTCACGCAAGAGGAAGGCTATCCCGGCCTCATCGTGCACGGCCCGCTGATCGCCACTTTGTTGGTGGACCTGGTGCGCAGGCAAGTGCCTGAGGCGCGTGTGGCTTCGTTCCAGTTCCGTGCCGTGCGCCCCATGTTTGACCTGCACCCTTTGCGCTTGAACGGCCGCCCGTCTGCCGATGGCAAGACGATTGATTTGTGGGCCTGCGACCACGAAGGCTGGCTCACCATGCAAGCGCAAGCCACCTTGGCCTGAAGGCACGCAGAGGCCACACTCGGGTTCATATTTATCAGCTTCCCATCTTCATCACGCCATGCACGCCCCCGACCCATACCAAGACATCCGCGACGCGGTGCGCGCCCTGTGCGCCCAGTTCCCTGACGAGTACCACCGCAAGATCGACGAAAAACGCGGCTACCCCGAAGCCTTTGTCGACGCCCTGACCAAAGCCGGCTGGATGGCCGCGCTGATCCCGCAGGCATACGGCGGCTCGGGCCTGTCCATGGCGGAGGCCTCGGTCATCATGGAAGAGATCAACCGCTCGGGGGGCAACTCGGGCGCGTGCCACGGCCAGATGTACGTCATGAATTCCATCGTGCGCAGCGGCTCTGACGCGCAAAAAAACACGCTCTTGCCCAAGATCGCCACCGGCGAGTTGCGCATCCAGTCCATGGGCGTGACCGAACCCACCACCGGCAGCGACACCACCCAACTCAAAACCACCGCCATGCGCAAAGACGGCCGCTGGGTCATCAACGGCCAAAAGGTCTGGATCTCGCGCATCCAGCACAGCGACCTGATGATTCTGCTGGCCCGTACCACGCCCGCTGACCAGGTCACCAAGCGCTCCGAAGGTTTGTCGTGCTTCCTGATCGACCTGAAGCAAGCCATCGGCAACGGTCTGACCGTGCGGCCGATTTTGAACATGGTCAACCACGAGACCAACGAGCTATTCTTTGACAACCTGGAGATCCCCGAAGACGCGCTCTTGGGCGAAGAAGGCAAGGGCTTCAATACCCTGCTCGACGGCCTGAACGCCGAGCGCGTGCTGATCGCTGCCGAGTGCATTGGCGACGGCTACTGGTTCATCGACCGCGCCACGAAATACGCCAAAGACCGTGTGGTGTTTGGCCGCCCCATTGGCCAAAACCAGGGTGTGCAGTTCCCGATTGCCGATGCTTTCATTGAGCTGGAAGCGGCCAACCTGATGCGCTGGAAAGCCTGCGAAAAAATCGACGCCATGCAAAACGCCGGGGCCGAGGCCAACATGGCCAAATACCTCGCGGCCAAGGCCAGCTGGGAAGCGGCCAACGTCTGCCTGCAAACGCACGGCGGCTTTGGCTTTGCTTGTGAATACGACATCGAACGCAAGTTCCGCGAAACCCGCCTGTACCAAGTCGCCCCGGTCTCGACCAACATGATCTTCAGCTACGTGGCCGAGCACATCCTCGGGCTGCCCCGCTCCTTTTGACATGACCGTGACATGACCGCACCAAGACCCCTTGACGGCATCACCGTCGTCTCACTCGAACACGCGATTGCCGCGCCCTTTTGCACCCGTCAACTGGCCGACTTGGGCGCACGCGTCATCAAGGTCGAGCGCCCCGGCGCCGGCGACTTTGCGCGGGCCTACGACACGCGGGTGCGCGGCCAAGCGTCGCACTTTGTGTGGACCAACCGCTCCAAGGAAAGTCTGACGTTGGACCTCAAAAACCCCGACGCCATGGCCGTGTTGCGTGAGCTGCTCAAGGATGCGGATGTGTTGGTGCAAAACCTCGCGCCCGGCGCAACGGCCCGCATGGGTTTGTCCTTTGAAGCACTCAGCCCCACTCACCCAAAGTTGATCGTCTGCGACATCTCTGGCTACGGCCAAGACGGCCCTTACCGTGACAAAAAAGCCTATGACTTGTTGATCCAGAGCGAAGCGGGTTTGTTGTCCGTGACCGGCACGCCCGAGGCCCCGTCTAAGTCGGGCAATTCCATGGCCGACATTGCGGCGGGCATGTACGCTTACACCAACATCCTGTCGGCGCTGCTCTTGCGCGGCAAAACCGGCCAGGGCAGCCACATCGACGTGTCCATGCTCGAAGCACTGGCGGAGTGGATGGCTTACCCGCTGTACTACGCCTTTGAAGGCGCTGCGCCCCCGCCCCGCACAGGCGCTGCGCATTCCAGCATTTATCCCTACGGCCCCTTCGCGGTGGGCGATGGCGGCACCGTGATGCTGGGCTTGCAAAACGAACGCGAGTGGAAGGTGTTTTGTGATGTTGTGCTGGGGGATGCTGCGCTGTGCAGCGATGCGCGCTTTTGCACCAACGCTTTGCGCAACGAACACCGTGCAGAACTGCAGCAATTGATTTGGGGCGTGTTTGTCGCCATGACCACACCCGAGGTGGAGGCGCGGCTGGACCAAGCCCAAATTGCCAACGCCCGCATGAACGACATGGCTGGCGTGTGGGCGCACCCGCAGCTCAAGGCGCGCGAGCGCTGGCACAGCGTGGGCTCGCCTGCAGGCGACATTCCGGCCCTGCTGCCGCCCGGGCGCAACAACCGATACGACTACCGCATGGACCCCGTG
>NZ_CALBEX010000262.1 GCF_937889215.1 uncultured Limnohabitans sp. | reverse complement strand
CCGACTCATGGATTACGGCAAGTTCAAATACCAAGAGCAAAAGCGTGCGGCAGAAGCCAAAGCCAAGCAAACGGTCATTGACATCAAGGAAGTCAAGTTCCGTCCGGGCACTGACGACGGTGACTACAACATCAAAATGCGCAACATTCGCCGTTTCTTGGCCGATGGCGACAAGTGCAAGATCACCTTGCGTTTCCGCGGCCGTGAAATCACGCACCAAGAACTTGGTTTGGCTTTGCTTAACCGCATTCGCGATGAGTTGGCCGACTCGATCATCGTGGAGCAATTTCCCAAGTTGGAAGGCCGCCAGATGATCATGATGATCGCGCCAGGACGTAAAAAGCCTGCTGCAGGTGGCAAGGCTGCAGACGCGTCTGCACCGGCCGAATCGGCTTGAAAAAGAATTTGACCGGCTTTCGGGCGGGTTAAGTCAAAAGCTGCCTTTGGGCAGCTTTTGTTAAAAGTGGCTCGGGGCCAACAAGGCTGCCAATTTTTTGCAGACGCCTCACGAGCACAATTAAAGGAGCATTGACATGCCCAAGATGAAGACCAAAAGCAGCGCTAAAAAGCGCTTCCGTGTTCGTCCCGGTGGAACCGTTAAACGCGGTCAAGCCTTCAAACGTCACATCCTGACCAAGAAGACCACCAAAAACAAGCGCCACCTTCGCGGTGCAGTGGCTGTTCATGAGACCAATATGGGTCACATGGCACAGATGCTGCCGATGGCTGGCCTGTAATTACTGACGAACAAGGAGAATAAATATGCCTCGCGTTAAACGTGGTGTAACGGCACGCGCCCGTCACAAGAAAGTTTTGGCCCTTGCAAAAGGTTTCCGCGGTCGCCGCGGCAATGTCTTCCGCATCGCCAAACAGGCGGTGATGAAGGCTGGCCAATACGCCTACCGTGACCGCCGCACCAAAAAGCGTGTGTTCCGTCAGTTGTGGATTGCCCGTATCAACGCCGCTGCGCGTGAATGCGGTCTGACCTACAGCCAATTCGCCAACGGCCTGAAGAAGGCTGCCATCGAAATCGACCGCAAGATGCTGGCGGACATCGCCGTGCATGACAAGGCCGCTTTTGCTGGCATCGTGAACCAAGTCAAAGCCAAACTGGCTGCAGCTTGAGTCCATGAGTGACACGAGCCCTCGGGCCTGTGCCACGCACTCGATCAAAGGGATTGAGGCTCACAAAAGCTTCAATCCCTTTTTTATTTGGCCACCTACTGAAAATCCAACATGAACGAGCTGGACACCCTGGTTGAATCTGCCCACCAGAGTTTTACGCAGGCACTGACACCTGCTGACCTTGAGAACGCCAAGGCCCAATTTTTGGGCAAAGCCGGTCGCATCACCGAGTTGATGAAAGGCATGGCTGCTCTGAGCGTGGAAGACAAAAAAACCCGAGGCGCCGCCATCAACATCGCCAAGCAGGCGATCGAGGCGGCCTTGGATGACCGCCGCCAGGCTTTAGCCGACGCCGAGTTGCAAGTGCAACTCAAGGCCGAGGCGCTGGATGTGTCGCTGCCTGGCCGCAGCGCCAATGTCGGTGGTTTGCACCCCGTCTCGCTCACGTTGGAGCGGGTTGAGAGTATTTTTGGCTCCATGGGCTTTGAAGTGGCCCAGGGCCCCGAGATCGAGACCGATTGGTTCAACTTCACCGCGCTCAACACGCCCGAAGACCACCCAGCCCGCTCCATGCACGACACCTTCTACGTCGAAGGCGGTCATTTGTTGCGCACGCACACCAGCCCCATGCAAATCCGGCATGCGGTGCAGCACGTCAAGCGATACCGCAACCAGCTCGATGCTGGCCAGGGCATGCCCGAAATCCGTGTCATCGCGCCGGGCCGTACGTACCGCGTCGACTCCGATGCCACCCATTCACCCATGTTCCACCAGTGCGAAGGTCTGTGGATTGGCGAGAACGTGAGCTTCAAAGACCTGAAGGTCGTGGTCACCGATTTTTGCCGCACCTTCTTTGAAAGCGATGACCTGGTGCTGCGCTTTCGTCCCAGCTTTTTTCCCTTCACCGAACCCAGCGCCGAAATTGACATCCAGTTTCAAAGCGGTCCATTGGCCGGTCGCTGGCTTGAAGTGGGCGGCTCCGGACAAGTGCACCCGAACGTGGTGCGCAACATGGGCCTGGACCCCGAGCAGTTCATTGGTTTTGCCTTTGGCATGGGCATGGACCGTTTCACCATGCTGCGCTATGGCGTGAACGACTTGCGGCTGTTCTTTGACGGCGATGTGCGCTTCCTGAGCCAGTTCCAGTAATTCCCTCCCAAGTCCGATACACGAGACACGAGTCATGCAATTTCCTGAATCCTGGTTGCGCGAGTTTTGCAACCCGTCCCTGACGACCCAGCAACTGGCCGACACTTTGACCATGGCCGGTCTCGAAGTGGAAGAGCTCGAGCCCGTGGCCCCACCCTTCACAAAGATCGTGGTCGGCGAAATCACAGAAGCCGTGCAGCACCCCAATGCCGATCGCCTGCGCGTGTGCCAGGTGGATGTGGGGCAGGGCAGCTTGCTGAACATCGTTTGCGGTGCACCCAAT
>NZ_CALBEX010000261.1 GCF_937889215.1 uncultured Limnohabitans sp. | reverse complement strand
AGTTTCGCGAGTTTTTTCCAAAAAACGCGGTCGAGTATTTCGTTAGTTATTACGACTATTACCAGCCCGAGGCCTATGTGCCGCAGCGCGATTTGTTCATTGAAAAAGACAGCGCCATTAACGAGCATATCGAGCAGATGCGGCTGTCGTGCACCAAAAGCATCATGGAGCGGCGCGATGTGGTGATCGTGGCCACGGTGTCGGCCATTTACGGCATTGGCGAGCCCGAGAGTTACCACCGCATGATCATGACGCTGCGCACCGGCGACAAGCTGGGCCAGCGCGACGTGATCGCCCAGCTGATCCGAATGCAGTACCAGCGCAACGACATGGAATTCAGTCGCGGCAAGTTCCGGGTGCGCGGCGACACGATTGACGTTTTCCCAGCCGAGCACTCCGAGTTGGCGATCCGCATTGAGCTGTTCGACGACGAAATCGAGAGCCTGCAGCTGTTTGACCCGCTCACCGGGCGCATTCGGCAAAAGATCCCGCGTTTCACGGTTTACCCGTCCAGTCACTATGTGACGCCACGCGACAAGGTGTTGGCGGCGGTGGAAACCATCAAGGTGGAGCTGGCCCAGCGCCTGAAAGAACTGGTGGGCATGGGCAAGTTGGTCGAAGCCCAGCGCCTGGAGCAGCGCACGCGGTTCGATTTGGAAATGCTGTCCGAAGTAGGGCACTGCAAGGGCATTGAGAACTACACCCGGCATTTGTCGGGCGCAGCCCCCGGCGACCCGCCCAGTACGCTCACCGATTACATGCCGCCCGACGCCATCATGTTTCTGGACGAAAGCCACCAGATGATTGGCCAGCTCAACGCCATGTACAACGGCGACAAGGCGCGCAAAACCACGCTGGTGGAATACGGTTTCCGTTTGCCCAGCGCCTTGGACAACCGCCCGCTCAAGTTTGAAGAGTTTGAAAAGCGCATGCGCCAGTGCATCTTTGTCTCGGCCACCCCCGCCGACTACGAAAAAACGCATTCGGGCAAAGTGGTCGAACAGGTGGTGCGCCCCACAGGTTTGGTTGACCCGCAGGTGGAGGTTCGCCCGGCCGTCCACCAGGTGGACGATGTGCTGCAAGAGATCCGCATCCGGGTGGACAAGCATGAGCGTGTGCTGATCACCACGCTGACCAAGCGCATGGCCGAGCAGCTCACCGATTACCTGAGCGACAACGGCGTGAAAGTGCGCTATTTGCACAGCGACGTGGACACGGTCGAGCGGGTGGAAATTTTGCGAGACCTGCGTTTGGGCGCGTTCGATGTGCTGGTGGGCATCAACTTGCTGCGCGAGGGCTTGGACATTCCCGAGGTCTCGTTGGTGGCGATTTTGGACGCCGACAAAGAAGGCTTTTTGCGCTCCGAGCGCAGCCTGATCCAGACCATTGGGCGCGCGGCACGAAACCTGAACGGCCGGGCGATTTTGTACGCTGACCGCATCACCGAGTCCATGAAAAAAGCCATGGGCGAGACCGAGCGCCGCCGCATCAAGCAAGTGGCGCACAACGAGGTCATGGGCATCACGCCCAAGAGCATTGTCAAAAAGGTCAAAGACCTGATCGATGGCGTGTACAGCGAAAAATCGGGCAAAGAGGCTGAACGACTGGAACAAGCGGCCATGCAAAAAGCCAGGGTCGAGGACATGAGCGAGAAAGACATCGCCCGCGCCATCAAGCAGCTGGAAAAGCAAATGATGGAGCACGCCCGCAATTTGGAGTTCGAAAAGGCCGCGCAGGTGCGCGACCAGTTGACCGTTCTGAAGGAACAGGCCTTTGGCGCGACTGGTGGCGACAACATCGTGCCGTTGATCCGGGCCTGAATGGCCCTATAACCCGAGTGTTTTAATCGGGATTGGGCTATACTTGACTTGTTTAGTCGGGAACCTGCCCCATCAGGTGACAGACCGAGCACCCCACCACTTTAGGAGCCTGCCATGCGTCTCACCACCAAAGGCCGTTTTGCCGTCACCGCCATGATCGATCTGGCTTTGCGCCAAGATGCAGGCCCTGTGACTTTGGCGGCCATCAGCCAGCGCCAACAGATTTCATTGTCTTATTTAGAGCAGTTGTTTGGCAAGCTGCGCCGCCACAACCTGGTCGAGTCCACCCGTGGCCCCGGCGGCGGTTACACCTTGGGCCGCAAATCCACCGACATCACAGTGGCAGACATCATTTTGTCGGTTGACGAGCCCATTGACGCCACCCACTGTGGCGGCAAAGAAAATTGCAATGGCGGCGATGGTCGCTGCATGACCCATGACCTCTGGGCTTCGCTGAACTCCAAAATGGTTGAGTTTCTGGATTCTGTGTCTTTGCAAAAGCTGGTCGATGACCAGTTGGCCAAAGGCCTGGTGGTCGAGAACAAGCCCAGTCTCAAGCGTGCGATTGCCCCCATGCCGATCAGCCAACCCATCCGCGTGAATGTGCCCAATTCGGTGTTTGACCTGGGCAACATGTTCGCCAAACCCTGATTCCTGAAAAAGAGCAGACCATGACCACACCCCATTTCCCCATCTATCTTGATTACAGTGCCACCAACCCTTGCGACCCCCGCGTGGTGGACGCCATCGTGCCTTGGTTGCGTGAGCACTTTGGCAATCCCGCATCCCGCAGCCACGCTTGGGGCTGGGAAGCGGAAGCCGCTGTCGAAACAGCCCGCGAGCAAGTGGCTGACCTGATCGGCGCCGACCCCCGCGAGATCGTCTGGACCAGCGGTGCCACCGAATCGAACAACCTGGCCATCAAGGGCGCAGCGCACTTTTACAAGACACGCGGCAAGCACCTGATCACCGTCAAGACCGAGCACAAAGCTGTGCTCGACTCAATGCGTGAGTTGGAGCGCCAAGGTTTTGAAGTGTCTTACCTCGACGTTCAAGAAGACGGTTTGTTGAGCATGGATGTCCTCAAAGCCGCCATCCGTCCTGACACCATCTTGGTCAGCGTGATGCACGTGAACAACGAGATCGGTGTGATCCAAGACGTGACCGCGATTGGCAACCTGTGCCGCGAAAAAGGCATCATCTTCCACGTCGATGCGGCGCAATCCACGGGCAAGGTCGAGATCGATTTGGCCCAGCTGCCCATTGATCTGATGAGCTTGGCTTCACACAAAACCTATGGCCCCAAGGGCATCGGCGCTTTGTACGTGCGCCGCAAGCCCCGCATTCGCCTGGAAGCACAAATGCACGGCGGCGGCCATGAGCGCGGCATGCGTTCGGGCTCTTTGGCCACGCACCAGTGCGTCGGCATGGGCGAGGCGTTTCGCATCG
>NZ_CALBEX010000260.1 GCF_937889215.1 uncultured Limnohabitans sp. | reverse complement strand
CTACGACACAGCGTCCTTGAAAGTCGTCAACCACCGCGTGCTGAACATGCCTTTTCGTGTCTCGGCCATGCGGGCCTTGGGCGCACCCGTCAATGTGTTTGCGGCCGAATCGGTCATGGACGAGTTGGCCAACAGGCAAGGACAAGACCCCTTGGCGTTCAGACTGGCGCAACTGCGCGAACCGCGCCATGAACGGGCCGTGGCGGTGTTGCAAAAAGCCGCGCAGATGGCGCAATGGGCGCACTTACGAACCCCCGAGCGTCCCGAAGGCTGGGGCCGTGGCTTGGCGTATGCACGCTACAAAAACACCGGTGCGTATTGCGCGGTGGTGGTCGAGTTGGTGGTGGCCGAAAAAATCAAACTTCACAAACTGTGGATCGCCGCCGACTTGGGACGGGTTGTGGACGAGGCGGGGGCGGTCAACCAACTGGAAGGTGGCGCTTTGCAAGCGGCCAGTTGGGCCCTGTGCGAGGCGGCGCAGCTCAGCGCCCAAGGCATCGTTTCCAACGATTGGAGCCATTACCCGATTTTGAAGTTCAGCGAGATCCCCGAGGTCCAGGTCGGGCTGGTGCACCGACCAGAGCATGACTCGCTGGGCGCTGGCGAGTGCAGCTCGGGCCCCACCTGCGCCGCCATTGCAAACGCTGTTTTTGACGCCATCGGCGTGCGCGTGCGCCGCATGCCTTTCACCCCGGAAAATTTGTTACAAGCCATAGATGCCGATGGTTTGCCTTCCCATTCTTCACACACTTAAGAGAGAACAACATGCATGTATTGAGTGGCGGCGCAGCCGCAGCCGTGGTCCAAGGCGTTCAAGCCGAATTCGAACAAGCCACTGGCAGCCGCATCCAAGGCACCTTCAGCGCGGTCGGCATGATGCGCGACAAACTTTTAGGCGGTGCGCCCTGCGATGTGGTGATTTTGACCAAACCCCTGATTGAGCAACTGATCGCTTCGGGCCATGTGGTGCCTGGCAGTGCGCGCTCTTTGGGCTTGGTCAAAACCGGTGTGGCTGTGCGCAGCGGCACGCCCCACCCGCCCGTGAGCACACACGCCGAGCTGCACGCGGCCATGAGCGCGGCACAAGGCATTTACTTCCCAGACCCAGACAAAGCCACAGCGGGCATCCATTTCATGAGCGTGCTCAAGGCGCTGGGCGTCGATGAAAGCCTGCGCAGCAAATTCCGCGTCTTTCCCAACGGCGCAACCGCGATGGGCGAGATGGCCAAAAGCACGGCGGACGGTTTGATCGGCTGCACCCAAGTCACGGAGATCAACTACACCGAAGGCGTGGACTTGGTCGCCGTGCTGCCCCCCGAGTTCGAGCTGAGCACCGACTACACGCTGGGCATTTGCACCGCCAGCCAAAACCCTGAACACGCCCAGCGCTTGGCCGACTTGCTCAGCGGCAGCGCCTCAGAGGCGGTGCGCAGGCAAGGTGGGTTCGAATTCTGATAGGCCATTGACACCCAAGCAAGCGGGGCTTTGCACGCGCCTCAGGTGTTGGCGCGCTTCTTGAGCCAGCGCATCAGGCTCCCCACAACCGGCAGTTTTTCATACAGCTCTTCTGCCGCGTCCCAGTAATCGCGGTGCACCGTCACCAGGCCTTGGTCGTTAAACACCACATGGCTGGCACCACGAACAGCTTGCAGGGTGGTGGTGTCAAAGCGTTTGAACTTAAAACGAAACTCCCAAGACAAAAACGCCTGCTGCCCATCGACCAGTTGGCCTGTGATCACAAAGTGCGGCTGCTCAAGCGCCACGTACATGTGCCGAAAAATGCGTTCGATCTCGGGCAAGCCTTGGACCTCGTTGAAGGGGTCTTTGAAGCGGGCTTGCGCGTCGTAGACCGTTTGCAATTGCCCGACGCTTTGCGGCGACAGGGTTTCAAAAAATGTGGCCAGGTTTTCGGTGGCTTGTCGGCTGTTCATGCGTGGCTTTCTATGTGGGCTCAAAGCCCCGTGAACCGGCGCACCAGCGGAAAGTACAAGCGGTAAGGCAGCAGGCGCAGCAGCTTGAGCCAGAGTGTGAAGCGCTTGGGAAAATGGATGTCGAACTGGCCTTTGGCCCAACCCTTGAGCATGGCCGTTGCGGCCTGTTCGGGGCTGATCAGCGCGGGCATGGTGAACTGGTTTTGCGCCGTCAGTGGGGTGGCCACAAAGCCGGGGTTGACCACGCTCACGCCGATGCCTTGGTCTTGCAAGTCCATGTACAGCGTCTCGGCCAAGTGGGTGAGCGCCGCCTTGGTGGGGCCGTAGGCCAGGCCGTTGGGCAGGCCTCGCCAACCGGCCACACTGCTGAGCAAGCTGATGTGCCCGCTTTGGCGAGCCAACATGCTGGGCAACACCGCATCGATGACTTGCAGTGCGCCTTGGTAATTGACTTTGTCATGCTGCAACAAATCGTCGAGGTCGAGTGCGGTGGCGCGTTGGGCCCGGTAGTAACCGGCCGCGTAGACCACCATGTCCAGGGGGCCTTCGGCCAGCAGGGCGCGGGCCGTGGCTTTCACTTGCGCAGCGTCGCCCACGTCCAGCGCACGCCATTGCACGCCCGCATCTTGCGCAGCCCAGTCTTGCACGCCTTGTGGCTTGCGGGCCGACACCACGACTTCGGCCCCGGCCGCACGCAGCGCTTGCGCACAGGCCAGGCCAATGCCGGTGGACGCACCCACCAACCAAACCCGGCGGCCCCGCCATTGGGTGATGGGCGTGTTCAGTTGCAACCAACTGCGCGCTTCAGGGGCGGCAGGGGCAGCGCCTGGGCTGGCGGCTTCGGGGCTGGCGGTGTGGGCGTTCATCGGCATCAACCCGGTTGCGCGACCAAGGGCGTGCGGCGTGTGAACGACAAAGTGACCTCGCCCAGCTTGACGCCCCACTTGCTCATGGTGGCTTTGTTGAGCATGACGCGGTTGTCCATCAGGTACATCCAGTCGTCAAAGTCGACGTGCCAAACCCGACCGTCCACCGGCAGGGCCATGGTGTAGCCCCAACGAAACGCGTTGCCGCTGACCTGGCCCGTGGCCTCGCCCACCACGTCGTCGGCGCGCCCGGTGTAGCTGCCGTTGGGGCCCGCTTTGAGTTTCCAGATGCGGCGCTGGGTGGTCCCATCCGAATACACAAAGGCTTCGTCGAGCACGCCTTCATCGCCCGTCCAGCTGCAATCCATGACCACGGTGAAGCGCTTGACAACTTGGCCACTGCGGTCGGTGAACACGCCCCAAGCGTCCAGCGTGCCGTTGAAGTAGGTGCGCAGGTCCAGCAGCGGTTTTTCTTGCGCGTAGTTTTGCACTTGCGGTCCGGCGCAGCTGGCCAGAAACGGCAGGGCGGCCACGGTGGGCAGCGCGGCCAGGCGGGTGAGGGCGGTGCGGCGGTGGATCAGGGCGTTGTGGTGGCGCATGGGGGCTCCCGTTGTCAAACATCAAAGCGGCGTCATGCCGGAGGGTGGGCCGTTTCGGGCCCCAAAATCAAATCGGGTCGGCGCATCAAGCCCAGATACAAAGCCAAGCCCGCCAGCAACTTGAGCACACAAGGCAGCAGGCCATAGGCCAAGCCCAAGGCCAGCACAGCGTCGGCATCTTGGCGGCCCGGCGCATAACCCCACACACTCAAGAGCGGCAAAGACAAGCCTGCGGCCAACGCCAAATTGAGTTTGGTGGCCAGATTCCACCAGCCCATGAATGCGCCGTCTGTGCGGCCACGCTCACCGCAGCGGTCGATCAGTTGGTTGAGCAGCGCGCCGGGCACGGTCAGGTCGGCGCCCAGCGCCATGCCCGACAAAGCGCAGACCACCAAAAAGCCCGTGGTGTCGCCCGCGCCCAGCGTGACCACGCTGACAAAAGCCAAGACGGACAAAGCCATGCCGCTGGCCCAGGTGCGCAACAGACCGATGCGGTCAATCACCTTGAGCCACAGCGGGAACGACAAGGCCCCGGCTGCGAAATACAAGCCCAAAAACAAAGGCTCCATGGCCTGGGGCGCTTGCAAACGGTCTTGCACAAAAAACAGCACCAGCGTGGCAGGCACGGCGCTGGCCAAGCCGTTGAGCATGAAAACCATCAGCAGGCGGCGAAAGCCCGCGTGACGCCACGGTTGCCAGAGGCTGGCGGCCTGTGCATCGGCAAGCGCGCCGGGCATCTCAGCGACAGCCGAAGCCGCCGCGCTGCGTGCCATGCGCTGCCAAGTGAACAAACCCAGCGCCAGCATGAGCACCAGCAAAGCGGTGGTCCACGCCCAGCCCCAAAGGGCGGGCAGGGCCGACGCCAGCAACACGCCCACCAGGGCGAAGCCTTCGCGCCAAGCCACCCAACGGCTTTGCGCAATGCCCCCGCCGCCTTGTCGCGCAGCCCAGGCCTGGTGCAAGATGCCCAAGCCGCTGTAAGCCAAGTGGCTGAGCGTGAGCGCGCCACCCACCCAGACCAGCAACCCCGTGGGCGACAAAGCCGCTGCGGGCGGAAAAAACAAGGCTGCAAATCCCAACGCCACGGCCAGCGCCAACCCCATCGCGGCCAGCCAAACCGCCTGCCACGAATGGCGGTACAAGCGGTCGCCCCATCGGCCCAGCCAAGGGTCTGCGATCGCGTCGATGCTGCGGCTGAGCAACAGCACAGCACCCAAAGCGGCCAGTGTCACGCCGTATTGCTGGGCATACAGATTGGGCAAATGCACATAAACCGGCAAAGCCACAAAGGCCAAGGGCAAGCCCAACAAGCCATAAGCAGCGAAGGCCTGGCGCGGCATCTTGGCCGCAGCCGTGGGGCTTGCCACGCTCATGGCGACAGGCCTTGCAGCAGTTGCGCCCGCATCTTGGGCTCAGACGTGCGTTCGTCCAGCCAAATGCCAAAGAACAAACGCGCAAAGTCCGGGTCTTTCACCACACCCACACGCCGGCCATTGACCCAAAATTCGGCCCCAACGCCCGGCAGGTTGATGCCGGTGATGCGCTCGCCCGCCGCCACATCGGGAAACAGCGCTTGCATGGCGGCCAGCCAAGTTTGCGCCTGGGCCTCACTGAAGCTGCCCACGCGCCGCATCTCGTCGATCGAGCGGCTGGCAATGGCCCCGCCTTCGAGGCGGCGCAAATACTGCAGCTCCAGCGCATACGAAAACTGCGCAGCTTGGCTGAAGCGAAAACCCGGCGGGGTCCACAAGCGGGCGTCGTACACCTCAAAACCCCAAACCCGCAAGCGCACAGGCGCGGTGGGCACCACGCCGCTCAAGGCCGCCATTTCGGGGCGTTGGCCTGCGGCCTTGGGGCCGACAGCGTCAGGGCTGTTGGCTTGCGCAGGTGCCGCGCTCAGCAGCGCACCGGCCAGCACCACAGCCCCCACTGCCAGCGAGCGGCCAGGGCGCCGCCACCAAGCCCAAGTGCTGTTCAGTGTGGTATTTGGTGAAGTGTTCGGGGCGTTGTGCATGCGCATCAAGCCGGTTTGGCCAAGGTGAACTGGATCACGTCGATGTTGGCCTCGTCAAAGGCGGCTTCGCAATACGCAAGGTAAAAAGCCCACAAGCGGATGAAGCGATCGTCAAACTTGAGCGTTCGCACCGTGTCGAGCTGCGACATGAAGCTCTCGCGCCAGCGGCGCAGGGTTTCGGCGTAATCGGGGCCGAAGTTCAGCTCATCGACCACCTGCAAGCCCGCGGCTTGGGCCTGCTTGCGGAACTCGCCGGGGCTGGGCAAACAGCCGCCCGGAAAGATGTACTGCTGAATGAAGTCGGTCGATTGCAGGTAGCGTTCAAAAAACCGGTCGTCGATGGTGATGCTCTGCACGCAAGCGCGGCCACCGGGCTTGAGCATGCGGCTGATGGTCTGAAAGTAGGTGGGCCAGTATTCCTGGCCCACGGCCTCGATCATCTCGATCGAGCACACCGCGTCGTAAGGCCCATCGCTGATGTCGCGGTAATCCTGCAAACGCAAATCCGCGCGGGCCTGCACGCCGTGCGATTGCATGCGGGCGTTGGCGAATGCCAGCTGCTCGGTGGACAAGGTCACGCCGGTGATGTGCGCGCCAAACTCGGTGGTGGCCGCTTCGGCCAAAGCGCCCCAGCCGCAACCGATTTCCAGCACCCGGTCACCGGGCTGGACGTTCACCATGCGCAGGGCGCGGCGCACTTTGGCTTTCTGGGCCTCGGCCATGTCTTGGGTGTGGTCGCCATCGAACCAGGCCGACGAGTAATTCATCGTGCCATCCAGCCACAGCTCGTAAAAAGCGTTGCCCAAGTCGTAATGGGCGTGGATGTTTTTGCGGCTGTTGCTGCGGTTGTTGCGGTTGAGCAGGTGCTTGATGCGGTAGGCCAAGCGCCCCAGCCAGTGGCCGTAAATGGCGCTTTCAATGTGGTCACGGTTGGCGATGGTCAAGCGCAACAGGCCGGCCAGGTCGGGCGTGGTCCAGTCGCCGGCCATGTAGCCCTCGGCAAAACCAATGTCGCCCGATTTGAGCACTTGGGCGCACATGTCCCAGCGGTGGATGTGCAGGGCCGCAAACGGGGCCTCGTGCGTGCCAAAGACCTGGTTGTTGCCATCGGGCGCGTGCACCGTGAGTGTGCCAATTTTCAGGCGACTCAAAAGGCTCAACAGGCGTGCCGCGGCTTTGGGCAAGCTGGTGTGCGGGATGGTAGCGGCGCTGGCGCGTGTGCCCATCGCTTGGGGGTTGTCGGCGGTTTTCATGGAAGGCGGCATCCGGTGGGGTCCAGTGTTCATCGGGTCACAAAATCTCGGGGGGGTTCAGGCTTGCGCCAGAACGGTACTTTTTTCAGCCACAGCAAGAGTGCATGCCAGTGTATGCGGGCCACAACGCCCAAGGTAAGCAGCGGAAAGCGCCACATGACGCGACGCAAAGCGGCTGCGGTGGCGGGCTCAAGCACGCCACTCCAACTGGTGTCGATCAGCGGACCGTCGGCGTCGGCGTGGTCCACACGCGCCACGATGCGGTCTTGCCCGGCGTGCTGCGTGCGCATGAAGCGAAAACGGTACTCACCTTGCACATCGCAAAAGGGCGAGACATGGAACACCTTGTTGGCCAGCATGGTCTGGCCGTAGTGCGGCTCGGGCAGCAGATAGCAATGGCGCTCGCCAAAGGTGTTGTTCACCTCGGCCACGATGGCCGCAAGGCTGCCGTCGGCGCGGTGCGCGTACCAAAAGCTCACGGGCTTAAAAGCATGGCCCAGCACACGGGGAAACGCTTGCAGCCAGACCTCACCCTTGGCATCCAGAATGCCTTCTCGCTGCAGCAGTTCATCGAGCCAGGCCAAGGCGCCGCCGGTTTCTGCCGGGCGGCCGTCGCCGTGGTCGGCATCGTGAAAGGCAAACCAGGCGCGGCGGTTTATGGCCAGATCGGTGGCAAAACCAGGGGCTTGCAAGCGGCGCATGGGCAGCATCAAGAACGCTGTCGGGTAGGCGAAGGCATGGTGGGCGGGGCGGTGGCGCGTGTGGCGCACCTGCCCCCAACCCATGAGCGCGGTGGGGGGCGTCATGCCGCCAATTTGTCTTGCACGGGGTGCGCCTGCTCGTGGATCTGTTTGAGCAGGGCACGGCACACTTGCAGACCCGACTTGAGGCCGTCTTCGTGAAAGCCGTAACCCGTCCAGGCACCGGCGTACCAAGTGTGCTGTTGGCCTTGCAGCAAGGGCAAACGCTTTTGCGCCTCGATGGCGGCCAGGTCAAACACCGGGTGGGCGTAGTCGTATTCGCCCACGATGGTGGCCGGGTCAATGGCTTGCAGGGGGTTGAGCGACACCACCACCGGCTGCTCAAACGGGATGCGTTGCAAACGGTTGAGCAAATAGTGCAAGCAAACCCGTGAAGATTCGCGTTCGCTGCTGGCGGCGCGTTCGTAATTCCAAGCGGCCCAGGTCTTGGGGTTGGCGGGCAACACGCTGGCGTCGGTGTGCAGCACAGCGCGGTTGTCTTGGTAACGGATGGCGCCCAGCAAACTGCGCTCTTCGGCGCTGGGCTCGCGCAAGATGCTCAGCGCTTGGTCGGTGTGGGTGGCGATCACCACTTGGTCGAAGCGCTCGGCATGCCCGTCGGTGATGATGCGCACACCTTGCTGGTCGCGCTCGATCAAGCGCACGGGCGTGTTCAGGCGTTTGTCCGGGATGTTGGCCAGGATTTTGTCCACGTAATGTTTGGCACCACCCACCACACTGAACCACTGCGGGCGGTTGGTCACCTGGATCAGGCCGTGGTTGTGGCAAAACCGGATCATGGTGGCCACCGGAAACTGCAGCATTTGATCGGTCGGGCAGCTCCAGATGCAACCCAGCATGGGCAAGAAATACCAGTCGCGAAACGGCTCGCTGAACTTGTGCGTGCGCAAAAAATCTGACAGTGGCTGCTGCAGCTCTTTTTCGCGCTGATCTTTGGCGATGCGTGTGCACAGCGCGTTGAAACGCATCACATCGGCCAACATGCGCCAAAAGCGCGGGTTGACCAAATTGCCGCGTTGGGCAAACACGCTGTTCAGGTCGGTGCCGCTCCACTCCAAAGTTTTACCATTGCGCGCGCCCGGCACCTTGACCGAAAACGACATGTCCGACGCCGCAGTCTCGACCTGCAGCTCGGCAAACAGGTTGATCAGGTTGGGGTAGGTGCGTTCGTTGAACACCAAAAAACCTGTGTCCACGCCGTGCGTGAGCGGGCCCTGCGGCGTGGGCAGCGTCACATCCACCGTGTGGGTGTGGCCGCCAAAGTAGTCGCCCGCCTCGAACACGGTGATGTCGGCGTGGTCTTTCAGGGTGTGGGCTGCGGCCAAGCCCGAAATGCCAGAACCCACAATGGCCAGCTTCATGCGGCGGCCCATGCCTTGGTGAACGTCTTGACTCATGGCTTGGCTTTCAAGGCCAGGTCAATGGCAGAGATCAAGGTTTTGCTGTCCGGTCCAGTGAGGCTGCTGTATTGGTCAATGACCCGGCCGTCACGGCCGATCAGGTATTTGTGAAAGTTCCAGCGTGGCTGCTGACCGGTTTGCGCCGCGAGCTGTTTGAACAGCGGCGCAGCACCGGCGCCCGTGACCTGGGTTTTGGTGAACATCGGGAACTTCACGCCAAAGGTGCTCTCGCAAAAGTCGGCGATGTCTTTGTTGCTGCCCTTTTCTTGAGAAAAGTCGTTGGACGGAAAGCCCAGCACCACCAAGCCTTGGCTTTTGTAGCCCGTGTTCAGCTTCTCCAGGCCTTTGTATTGGGGGGTGAAACCACAAAAACTGGCGGTGTTGACCACCAGCACCACTTGGCCGGCATACTGGCACAGCGACTGTGGTTTTTCGTCTTGCAAGCGGTCAAACGTGTGGTTCAGGATGGCAGGGCAAGCCACGGCGGCGGTGCCCTTGGCAGGGCTGGCCTGCGCCACTTCCAAGCCCAATCCCAGCACAGCAGCCAACAAAGCCATGGACAGCCCGGCGCCCCATTTATTTACCCAAGAGTGGTTCATTTGCACTTCAAAATTCATTTTGTGACCGATCAGTTTAGACTTCTTTGGCCAGATTGTCACGCCAACCCCTTTTTCATTGGAGAAGTGCATGCCCAAGCCCTCGGGTTATAAAGGAAACAAGCAGGACTTGCCACAGAAACCCTGTGCAGTCTGCGGCCGCGCCATGTCATGGCGCAAAAGCTGGGCCAAAAACTGGGACAGCGTGTTGTACTGCAGCGACCGCTGCCGTGCCGACAAGGCCAAAGCCCCCCGCCCCTGACCCGCCCACCCTGAACGCCCTCATGAAAGACAAGGCATGACACGTCACCTGATTTTGGTTTTGGGCGACCAGCTCGGCTGGGACAACCCGGCCTTGGCCGACTTTGACCCCGCTCAAGACCGGCTCTTGATGATCGAGGCCGACAGCGAGGCCGATGAAGTCTGGAACCACCAGGCCCGGATCGCGATTTTCTTGTCGGGCATGCGGCATTTTGCCAACGAAGCACACCGCCGCCGCTGGCCCTGCACCTATATGAAGGCGGACGACACCGAGCTGCCCCCGGACTATGCAGGGCGCTTGGCCCGGGCCTTGAGCACCGAGCCGCCCCAAGCCCTGGTGGTGATGGAAGCCGGGGCCTGGCGCATGGAGCGACTGATCGAAGACGCCGCGGCGCAGGCCCAGGTACTGCTGCGCTGGGTGAGCGACACGCACTTTTTGTGCAGCCGCGCCGAGTTTGCCAAGTGGGCAGGCGACAAAAAAGAGCTGCGCATGGAGTTCTTTTACCGTGAGATGCGCAAACGCCACGGCATCCTGATGGAAGGCAAAGAGCCGATTGGCGGGCAATGGAATTTTGATGCCGAGAACCGCAAAGGCTTTGGCGCCAAAGGCCCGGGCACCGTGCCCCCGACCGCCCGCTTTGCGCCTGACCGCGTGACGCAAGACGTGATCGCACTGGTTCGCACGCGCTATGCCGGCCACCCCGGCACGCTCGACCACTTTGCCTGGCCCGTGACTCGGGAGGACGCGCTGATGGCTTTGCAGCACTTCATCGACCAGCGCCTCGAAAACTTTGGTGCCTGGCAAGACGCCATGTGGACCACGCTGCCCTTTGGCTGGCACGCGCTGGTGGGCAGCAGCCTGAACCTGCATTTGCTCCACCCGCGTGAGGTGATCGTCGCGGCGGAGCAGGCTTACCACGCGCGCCACTTGCCACTGGCGAGTGTCGAGGGCTTCATCCGCCAAGTGCTGGGCTGGCGCGAGTTCATTCGCGGTGTGTATTGGCTGGACATGCCCCACATGGCAGAAGCCAACCACTACGGCCACAGCCGCGACCTGCCCAAGTGGTACTGGACGGGTGAGACGCACATGGCCTGCATGCAAGCCACCATCGGCCAAAGCCTGCAACACGGCTACGCGCACCACATCCAGCGCCTCATGGTGACAGGGCAGTTTGCGGTGCTGGCCGGGCTGTCACCGCAGCAGGTCAGCGCCTGGTACCGCGCCATGTACGTCGACGCGGTCGAATGGGTGGAAACGCCCAACACCCTGGGCATGGCCTTGCACGCGAACGGCGGGCGCTTCACCAGCAAACCCTATGTGGCCAGCGGCCAGTACATCAGCCGCATGAGCAACTACTGCAAAGGCTGCCGCTACCAACCCGAGGTGCGCAGCGGCCCCAACGCTTGCCCCATGACCACGCTGTACTGGGACTTTTTGATCCGGCACGAACAAGACTTTGCCGGCAACCCGCGCACCGCGCTCATGGTCAAGCATGTGAGCCGAATGAGCGAAGAAGACAAAACGCAAATTCGGGCGCAGGCGGATGCGACGCGGGAAGGGCTGGACGGGGTGTGAGCTCCGCCTCACTTGCGCCGGCTGATTTGCTGGAGCACATGCTGCTTGAACGCTTGGGCCAGAGGCGACAGTTTTTTGCCAGCCGGGTAGACAATGTGCCACGCTGAGGGCAGGGGAAAGCCCTGCACATCGATCACGCTGACGCCGTTTTCTTTTTGATGCCCATGCAAAGCGTGGCGCGAGACCACACCCACGCCCAAGCCACCGGCCACCGACTCCTTGATGGCTTCGTTGCTGCCCAACTCCAGCCGCACATCGGGGCGGAACTTCATCTGCCGAAAAAACTGGTCAGCGGCCATGCGGGTACCAGAGCCTTTTTCGCGGAAGATGAAGCGCCGCTCAGCCAACTCTTGCAAAGGCACGGCGCTGCGCTTGGCCAGCGGGTCGGACGTGGGCGCGATCACCACAATCGGGTTGGGCATGAAGGCCTCGTCGCCAAGGTCCATGTCTTTGGGCGGCATGGACATGATGTACAGGTCGTCCAGGTTGTCACGCAAGCGTTGCACCACGCCGTCGCGGTTCAAAATTTCCAGTGACACGTCAATGGCCGGATGCCGCTTGCAAAAGCTGCCGATCAGGTGCGGCATGAAGTACTTGGCCGTGCTCACCACCGCCACCCGCAGCTTGCCGCGCGACAAGCCCTTGGCGGCGTCCACGTTTTGTTCAAACGCATCCCAGGTGTGCGCCACGGCGCGGGCGGTCTGCGCCAGTTCTTGGCCTACCTCGGTCAGGTAGAGTTTTTTGCCCACCAGCTCGTACAGCGGCAAACCCACGGATTCGCTGATGTCCTTGAGCTGCATCGAGGCCGTGGGCTGGGTGACGTGCATCACTTTGGCTGCGGCGCTGACGCTGCCGGTTTCGGCCAAGGCCAGAAACAATCGCAATTGACGGAAGCTGACGTTCATAGACTTTTATCTATATTCAAGGGTTGAAGAATCGATTTTACAAGTGTCACGTCCGTTTCTATGATCGGCGCAAGGAACACCCCCATGCAAAATCTGATCGACCCGGCCATCCTCTTTTTCATCTTCGGCGTGCTGGCCGGCACCGTCAAATCCAACCTCGAGATCCCGCCCGCCATCTCCCGCTTTTTATCGCTCTACCTGTTGATGGCCCTGGGCCTGAAAGGCGGTTTTGCGCTGTCGCAATCGGGCCTGACGGCCAGCGTGGGCATCAGCCTGGCGGCTGCGGTGGCACTGGCCATCGTCATCCCACTCATCGGTTACGCCGTGCTGCGGCGCTTTGTCTCGGGTTTTGACGCAGCGGCCGTGGCCGCCACTTACGGCTCGGTGAGCGCGGTGACCTTTGTCACGGCGGTTCAGACGCTGGAGAACCAAGGCGTGCCTTATGGCGGACACATGGCCGCGGCCATGGCCTTGATGGAGTCACCCGCCATCATTCTGGCGGTGGTGTTGGCCAATTCATTGCGGCAAAAACAGGCCTCGGGCGTGGTGTCGCAAGCGGGCGGCGAGGCCGCACTGGCTGGGCCTGCCGCGCCTGCCGCGCCTGCTGGGGCGTCGGTGGGCAAAATCTTGCACGAGTCCTTCACCGATGGCGCGCAGTTGCTGCTGCTGGGGGCCATGGTGATCGGGCTGATCACTGGCGAGTCCGGACAAGCGGCGATGGCACCCTTTTCGGTGGACCTCTTCAAAGGCATGCTCGCGTTCTTTTTGCTGGACATGGGCTTGATGGCGGCGCGAAACCTGCCACAAGTCAAGGGCCAGTCGCCCGTGCTGGTCGCTTATGCGGTGATCGGCCCCATCGTTCATGCGACGCTGGCCTTGGGTCTGGCGGTTGTCTTGAATCTGGGCGCGGGCGACGGGGCCTTGCTCATGGTGTTGGCGGCCAGTGCGTCCTATATCGCCGTACCCGCCGTGCTGCGCACCGCCTTGCCCGAAGCCAAGCCTGCACTGTATTTCGGCCTGAGTTTGGGTTTGACCTTTCCGCTGAACATCGTGTTGGGCATACCGGCCTATTTGGCGGTGGCGCAAGCGGTGCTGAGCTGAGCTCGCAGGTCGGGTGGCAAGCCATTGGTTCGCCACAGAGAAGTCTTCAACTCAAGGCTTGTGGTGCGTCTTTTGTAGGTCGGCGCCTTCAAGTCCGACGTGCGGCCGATCAACCACCGCCCTTTGAAAAAATGCGGCGCTCTAAGCGGACGAAACATCTGACCCCAAAGGCCAGACCTGCGAGGAATGGCTGAAATCAAAGCACCCATGCAAACACCATGGGGTCGGGCCAACAACAAGCTTACGTGGCCACACCTTGCTGGCGCGCATCTAGGCTACAGGGTTTTGGTCAACAGGCGTCTTTTCAAACCTTTCCCGAATGACAGCATGGTTTTTAGCGCACAGGCGATCAGCATCGACTAGACTGAATTGCCTTGGCGTCACCCCTTCGAGGACGCCTCTTGTTTCGGTTTTGGCCACGCCAAAGCTCTCACCTCTTTATTGAACAAGGAAATTCACCGGATGATTTGGGCAGACACCTCCCTTTCTCGACACACCCTGACACGCACCATCGCCAGCTGCCTTTTGGCCGCCATGGGTGCACTGACTGCGCCCATGACGCTGGCACAAAGCACGTCTGCCGCCAGCATGGTGAGCGTCAAGGGTCCTATTTTGAACATGCGCAGTGGCCCAGGCACCCAACACGACATCCTCTGGGAACTGAAAAAAGGCTACCCGCTGCAAGTGCAAAAACGCCAAGGCCGTTGGCTGAAAGTGCGTGATTTCGAAGGCGACTCGGGCTGGGTCGCCCATGCCCTGACGGCACGCTCACCTCATCACATCGTGAAGTCCAAGGCCGCCAACGTGCGCAGCAGCCCCAGCACACAAGGCCGCATCGTTGGCAAAGCCCAATACGGCGAACTGGTTCGCACCCAAGAAAAGCGGGCGGGTTGGGTGCGCGTCGAGCGCGCCGATGGCCCGAACGGCTGGATCTCTAAAAAGCTGCTTTGGGGTTGGTGATCACCGCGCTCGGTGCGGTGCTGGGGCCGAATACAGTCCCGCTCAAGACTTGCGCTCGCGGCCCACTTTGGCCATCAAGGCCTGGACTTGTTCATCGCTGAGGTTGAATTCGGTTTTGAGGCTTTCCAATTGCCGCCGCTCCTGCTCGCTGAGCACACCATCCGACATGGCCTCGCGCAGCTCAGCCTCAAAAATCACCTTGCGCCGAGCCAACTGATTTGAAAACGCTGAAGCCACGATACCGGTCAGCATGGCCACCGTGCAAACACCCATGAAGGCGGTGACGATGCTGATGGCCTTGCCCACCCAGGTCACGGGCGACACATCGCCGTAACCCACGGTGGTCAAGGTGATGACCGCCCAATAAATAGCGTCCGGGATGGAGGCAAATTTATCAGGTTGGTGTTCGTTTTCCGCAAAGTACATCAAGCTGGACGAAA
>NZ_CALBEX010000259.1 GCF_937889215.1 uncultured Limnohabitans sp. | reverse complement strand
TTCTTCTTCAACCCCAGGAAACCGACCATGAGACTCCTTCACACCATGCTGCGCGTGGGCAACTTGCAGCGCTCGATTGACTTTTACACCCAAGTGCTGGGCATGAAACTGCTGCGCACCTCGGAAAACACCGAATACAAATACACGCTGGCTTTTGTGGGCTACGGCAACAACCCGGACCACGCCGAGCTGGAGCTGACCTACAACTGGGGCACGGAAAGCTACGACATGGGCACCGCCTACGGTCACATCGCTTTGGGTGTGCCCGACGCTTATGCCGCTTGCGACAAGATCAAGGCGGCGGGCGGCAAGGTCACCCGCGAAGCCGGCCCGGTCAAAGGCGGCAGCACCGTGATCGCGTTTGTCACCGACCCAGACGGCTACAAGGTGGAGCTGATCCAGAGGGCCGAATTCGCCGAAGGTCAAGGCTTGCGATGAACCACCCCACGGTGAACAGCACAGCGCCCGCCCCAGCGCCCCACTGATCCCCTGGCGGCCTGCGCAACGCACCTGCACAACACACCTGCACACCTGCGCGCCGCCCGCCCTCAGGCCTGAGGGCGGGGGTGGGTTACGGGGTTTCCCCCAATGACAGTCTTCAATTGGCTCCGCACAATCATTTCAAGCTTCAAATATTGAAGCCTGACTGACAAGGAACCTGCATGAAGATCGTCTGCATCGGCGGCGGCCCCTCGGGCCTGTATTTCGCGCTCCTCATGAAGAAGCTCGGCCCCCACCACGACATCACGGTGGTCGAGCGCAACAAGCCCTACGACACCTTTGGCTGGGGCGTGGTGTTTTCTGACCAGACGCTGGAGAACATGCGCCACTGGGACATCGACACCGCCAATGAGGTGCAGCAGGCCTTTAACCATTGGGACGACATCGAGCTGCATTTCAAGGACCGCGTGATCCGCTCAGGCGGTCATGGTTTTGTGGGCATCGGGCGCAAAAAATTACTCAACATTCTGCAAGCGCGCTGCGAGCAATTGGGGGTCAAGCTGCTGTTTGAGCAAGACGCCACCTCCGACCTCGATTTTCCCGATGCCGACCTGGTGATCGCCAGCGACGGCGTCAACTCTCGGG
>NZ_CALBEX010000258.1 GCF_937889215.1 uncultured Limnohabitans sp. | reverse complement strand
GCCCAAAATCCCCGAAGCCAGCTTGGCGCGTTTTTCGCCTTCAAAGCTTTCGCGTTTTTGGGCGGCTTCCAAGGTTTGAGCGGCGCGGGCCGCGGGCACGCAGACCACACCGTCGTCGTCGGCCACGATGACATCACCCGGCTGCACGATCATGCCCGCACACACCACCGGAATGTTCACCGAACCCAGCGTGGCCTTGATCGTGCCTTTGCTGCTGATGGCCTTGCTCCAAACCGGGAAGTTCATCTTCTGCAGTTCTTTCACATCGCGCACCCCCGCGTCGATGATCAAAGCGCGGGCACCTCGGGCCTGGAATGACGTGGCCAACAGATCGCCAAAGTAACCGTCGGTGCATTCGGCCGTCACCGCCGCCACCACGATATCGCCCGGCTGAATCTGCTCGGCCGCCACATGCATCATCCAGTTGTCTCCTGGTTGCAGCAAGACCGTGACAGCCGTGCCCGAGACTTGTATGCCCGGATAAATGGGGCGCATGTAAGGCTTCATGAGGCCGACACGGCCCATGGCCTCGTGCACGGTGGCCGAGCCCAAAGCGGCCAGACCGTCAGCGACTGCGCGGTCAGCGCGGGTGATGTTGCGGTAAACAACGCCGAGTTCGTACATGGTGTTCTCCTGGCTATTTTGAAATGCGTCACTGGCCCTTGGCGGTCAGCTGGTCGTCCAGTCGCTTGAACACGCGGCGCGCATTGCCTTCGTAGACCATGTAACGCTCTTCGTCGTTCAGGTTGGCCGTGGCTTGCACGTAGCGCTTGGTGTCGTCAAAGTAGTGACCGGTTTCGGGGTCGATGCCGCGCACCGCGCCGATCATCTCGGACGCAAACAAGATGTTCTTGACCGGAATGACTTTGGTCAGCAAATCAATGCCGGGCTGGTGGTACACGCAGGTGTCAAAGAAGATGTTGTTCAGCAGGTGCTCAGACAACAAGGGCTTTTTGAGCTCTTGCGCCAGACCACGGAAACGGCCCCAGTGGTAAGGCACCGCGCCGCCGCCGTGCGGGATCAAGAACTTCAGCGTCGGGAAATCCTTGAACAGATCGCTGGTCAGGCACTGCATGAAGGCGGTGGTGTCGGCGTTCAGGTAATGCGCGCCCGTGGTGTGAAAGCAGCTGTTGCAGCTGGTGCTCACATGGATCATCGCGGGGATGTCGTACTCGACCATCTTTTCATAAATGGGATACCAGGCCTTGTCGCTCAATGGCGGCGAAGTCCAGTGGCCGCCCGATGGATCGGGGTTCAGGTTGATGCCGACGTTGCCGTATTGCTCCACGCACTTGACCAGCTCGGGAATGCAGGTGGCCGGGTCCACGCCGGGCGACTGGGGCAGCATGGCCGCAGGCACGAAGTGGTCAGGAAAAAGTTGCGCCACGCGGAAACACAGTTCGTTGCAAATCGCCGCCCAAGTAGACGAGACGTTGAAGTCGCCAATGTGGTGGGCCATGAAACTGGCGCGGGGGCTGAAGATGGTGATGTCCGAACCGCGCTCTTTCATCTTGGCCAGCTGGTTGGTCTCAATCGTTTCGCGCAACTCGTCGTCGCTGATTTTCAGCTCGGAGACTTTGGGGCTGACGCTGGGGTCCTTGATGCCCGCAATTTGCTTGTTGCGCCACTCTTCCAGCGCCTTGGGGGCGGTGGTGTAGTGGCCGTGCACGTCGATGATCAAGGGTTTCGTTTGGCTCATGTGGGGTTCCTGCGTTGATGGTGTCGTGTAGATACTGTGGCTTTAGCCCCGAAAAAAGATCAGAGCTTGGCATTTTGCAGGTCGGCGGCTTCAGCCCCGACAAAGCCCACCTGTGACGCTTGTCGGGGCTAAAGCCGCCGACCTACAGGGCAACTCGCCAACCCACTCTGCGATTTCGTTATTGTGCGCAATCCCCTCGGCAGCGCCCAGCCCCCGGTGCATCTACCAGCTAGAACAAATACGCATAACCAAGCCATGGATATGACAAAATCAAACCCACAGAAAGGGTTCCCATGGACCTCAAACAGCTCGAATACTTTGTGCGCGTGGCCGAACTGGGCAGCTTCACCCGGGCCGCCCAAGCCCTGAACATCGCCCAACCCGCGCTCAGCCGACAGGTTCGCCTGCTCGAAGTCGAGTTGCGGCAAAACCTGCTGGTGCGCAATGGCCGAGGAGCGACACCCACCCAAGCCGGGCAGCTTTTGCTCGAACACGGCCGGGGCATCCTGCACCAAGTCGAGCGTGCCCGCGAAGAACTGGGCCGGGTGCGCAGCGGTCTGTCGGGTCGCGTGGCCCTGGGCCTGCCGCCCAGCGTCGCGCGGGTGCTCACCGTGCCGTTGACCCGCGCTTTCAGGCAGCGCATGCCAGAAGCCCAGCTGTCCATCAGCGAAGGCCTGTCCAGCGCCATGCAAGAGAACCTGCAAAACGGCCGCCTCGACATCGCCGTGCTCTACAACCCCAGCCAGGTCCAAGGCATCGAACACACCCCGCTGGTGAAAGAAGAATTGCTGCTGGTGCAACCCCGCCCGCCGGGTCTGCAAGAAGACCCGCCGCCGCCCGCCATCAGCCTGCAAGAAGTGGCCACCCTGCCCTTGGTGATTCCGACACGACCCAACGCGATCCGCATGCATGTGGAATCTGAAATGGCGGCCATTGGCTGCCGACCACAAATTGCGTTGGAGATCGACGGCGTCAGCGCCATCCTGGACCTGGTGGCGGATGGCGCGGGCTACGCCATCTTGCCGCGCAACGCTGTCATGCGTTCGGTGCGGCCATCGGCTTTTTCTGTGCGGGCCTTGACCCAGCCGGCCCTGCACATCCAGTTAACCACCGCCATCAGTGCGCAGCGCCCCAGCACACTCACACAGCAAGCCACCCTGACCCTATTGACCGAGATGGCGGCGCAGTGGTTGAGTCCGCCCTGAAAAAGACCGCACTGGGCATGACGCCACGGGCCCCGCGTCATGACCCGCGATCCTTCAAACAGGGTGCAGCTTCAACACCCACAACAGCCCACTGAGGGTCAAAAACGACAGCACCGTGGTCACCAGCAAGGCCGCCGCACTCACCGTGCCGTGGCCGTGGCGTTGACTCAAAATGGTGTAGATGCCCAACATGGGCATGGCCCCGGTGAGCAAGGCTGCGGCGCGCAAAGCCGGGTCACCGATGGGCACAACCCAAACCAAGACAGCCCACATGGCCAGCGGGTGCAGCACCAACTTGCCCAGCGCAATCGGCATCACCGTGCCCTGCAGGCCCTGCGCCTTTAAACCCACCAGCAAGCCACCGATCACAAACAGCGACAGCACAGCGCTGGACTGCGCAAACAAATGGATGGTGCGCCCCAGAGTCACGGGCATGGACAAACCCGACAAAGAAAAAAGAAAACCAGCCACGATGCCGATGAGCATGGGGTTTTTCAGCAGGTTTTTCAGGGTCTGCCACAGCACGGACTTCCACCGACCGGGTTGACCT
>NZ_CALBEX010000257.1 GCF_937889215.1 uncultured Limnohabitans sp. | reverse complement strand
GGTGCCCATGACGATCACGTCGCCTGGCTCCAAGGTCATGCAAGCCGACATCATGGCAATCGTCGGGGCCACATGAAAGACCATGTCGGTGGTGCTGGCCGATTGCATCACCTGGCCATTCAGGCGCGATTCGATGTGCAAGCCCACGCAGCCCGCAGGCAACTCGTCGGCGGTGACCAAACAGGGCCCAAAGCCGCCGGTTTGGTCAAAATTTTTGCCCACTGTCCACTGCGTGGTTTTGCGCTGGTAGTCGCGGAAGGTGGCATCGTTGAAGCAGGCATAGGCAAACACCGAATCCAGAGCCTCGGCCTCGCTCACGTTGCGGGTGGTTTTGCCAATCACCAAGGCCAGTTCGGCTTCGTAATCCAAAGAGGTCGAGATCGGCGGGATCGGGATGGTGCCGCCGTGCGCCAGCAAAGACGATGGGCCACGGAAAAAGATGGTTGGGTAATCGGCCACTTTGTTGCCGCCTTCGGCCGCATGGTCGTGGTAATTGACCCCCAAGCAGATGATTTTGCTGGGCCGTGGCACACAGGGCAGCAGCTTGACTTGGTCCAAGGGCAAGGCCTGCGCACTGGCGGCACGCTGGGCCACGCTGGCCATCAGGCTCGCGTTGCCACAAGCGAGGGCCACAAAATCGTTGATCGATTCGGGCGCTGCGTCCAAGCAGTGGCGCATGTCCACCACGCCCACGTCCAGCAGCACCCCGTAGCGGGTGGCGTTGTCGTGCTGGTAGCTGATGAGTTTCATGGGATTTCCTCAAAAATAAATCGGTGCCTTGGCGTGTTGGCGCGCTCTGGGGCAGACCCGGGCGAGCACCCGAATGTTAATCGATAAAAATTCCATAGATTAAAAATCTCGATTATTTTGAGGTCGCTGGAGACCCGTGAAGACCGCTCTGGGCGACGCTCCAAGCGCGGTGGCAGCGCGGTGGCTGCGGGGGGGCGCGGTGTCTCAGCGTGGTTTTTTGGCAGGGCGGGCGGACTTTTTGCCCTTGTCTGAGGCCTCTTTGCGCACGGCACGCTCGGCATCGGCTTGTTTGCCCTCGGCCAGCCAAACGGCAAACTGCTCGGGGGTTTCCAGCGTCAGGCGGCCCAATGCGGCAGCGCGGAAGTCGTGGATCACCAAGTGCGCGGCCTTGGTGGTGTTGACGCGGCCACCGCTTTGCATCGCGCCGCGCACGCGGCCGATCGCTTCGAGCAAGCTTTCGTCGGTGTGGCCGGGCACATCGTTGATCTTGTAACGCTCGCTCAGGGCCTGTGGGTAGTGCGCGATCAGGTAGTTCAGCAATTCCAGCGCCACCACTTCTTCATCAAACGCGTTCACCCCAATCGCACCGCTGGCGGCCAGGTTGTAGCCACTTTGCTCGACGATGATGCGCGGCCAGAGCACGCCGGGCGTGTCATACAGGTAAAAGTCGTCGGCCAGCGCGATGCGCAGCTCTTGTTTGGTCACGCCCGCTTCGTCGCCGGTTTTGGCGGCGCGCTTGCCTTTGAGGGTGTTGATGAGGGTGGATTTGCCCACGTTGGGAATGCCGCAAATGAGCACGCGCATGGGCTTGACCATGCCGCCCCGGTTGGGCGCGAGCTGCCGGCAGGCATCGATCAGCGCTTTGGACGGCTGCGTCATGCTGGTGTCCAAACCCATAGCGCTCACGCCGGGCAGGGCGTTGTAGTGGGCCAGCCATTGCGTGGTGCGGGCCGGGTCGGCCAGGTCTTGCTTGCTCAGGATCTTGAGCGCTGGCTTGCCCTTGATCAGCTCGGCCAGCATGGGGTTGGCGCTGGAGCCGGGCAGCCGGGCGTCGAGCATTTCGATGACGACGTCAATTTCTTTGATGCGTTCCCCGATCGCCTTGCGCGTGAGGTGCATGTGTCCGGGGAACCATTGAATCGCCATAAATGAAGCCGCTGCTGACCGAAAGGATGAAAGAGGTGATTGTCGGGCAGTTCAGACTCGCTCATACGCAGGGGATCACTGTGCACCGTTCGGCCAAGTTTAGGCAGTCCTTTTCTGAGGCCTCAGCGCGTCTCCATGCCGAGCTGAGGCCTGTGACACTCTTCATTTTCCGGTGAAATTGGCCGCAATGAAGTTGCCTGGCAAGGTGAAGAACATGTAGAGCGTCTCCTTGGACTTGTCTTTGGCTGCGGCGTCCTTGAACGTCACCTTCCATTCCTTGTCCTTTTTGCCATCAACGGCTTCTGTGCTGGCCGGCTTGATGGCGCCCCAGGCGGTGTCGAGTTTGCCGGTTTTGACCAAGTTGTCTTTGCGCTGCTGCGCACAACCGCTCACAGTGGTTTCAGTGGCCGGTTTTTTGCCGTGAAAGTGGCAGCTGTTGCCTGGATCGGCGGACACGGCGGGAGCCCATAAAGCGGTGTACAGGGTCAAGGTTGCTAGGGTGATTTTGGTCATGGTGTGTCCTGATTTGAATGGGTTGAAAAGATATCTTGGGGCGTTATTTCAAGGCGTTCCGGCTGTCGTCCGTGGTGTTTTGAATGTCCATGTCTTCGTGCGCGTGCTGGTGTTCGGCTGTGGGGAAGCGGAAGCTGTCGGGGTGGCTGTCATGCTGGTAGCCGTGCAGCTGCGTGAACAAGAGGTAAATGCCCGCGTAAATCAGGCCCAGGTTGGCTAGGTGGCTGAAACGCTGGAATGAGGGGCGGTGGCGCCACAGCGCCAGCACGGCCACCATCACGCTCAAGGCGGCAATCTGGCCGACTTCCACGCCGACGTTGAAGCTCAAGATGCGCCACAGCATGGCCACCGGATCGTCGCCCAAGGGCAGCTGCTGCAAACGGGTGGACAGGCCAAAGCCGTGCAACAGGCCAAAAACAAACACCGCTTTCAACAGATTGGGCGATGGCATGTTCAGGTGCTTTTGAAAGCCGCCGTTGTTGTCAAAGCCTTTGTAAATGACGCTCAGGGCAATGATGGCGTCGACCAAATAGAAGTTCCAGGTGATCTTGAAATAGGTCGCGAAGATCAGCGTGATGCAGTGGCCGAGGGTGAACACCGTGACGAACTTGGCCACTTCTTTGAAGGTGGTCAAAAAGAAGACGACACCGAACAGAAAGAGCAGGTGGTCATAACCCGTGAGCATGTGGCTGGCCCCCAGACCCACGTATTGGAGGTAACCGCCATCGAGCATGCGTTGGCGGTCTTCGTCAGATATGCCATGTGCCCATGCCATGGCGGGCATAGCGCACAGCAGCAAGGCCATGAGGGGGCGTGAAAAAATGGTTT
>NZ_CALBEX010000256.1 GCF_937889215.1 uncultured Limnohabitans sp. | reverse complement strand
GCATGGCTTTGACGGTGGCAGGCGAGACCATCTCGGCCGGGAACAATTTCAGGCCGTGTGCACCTGCATCGAGTGCGGCAAAGGCCTCGGTGGGCGTGGCCACGCCGGGCAGCACCACCATGTTCAGCGCCAGGGCCTGCGCCACCACGGCGGGGTTGAAGTTGGGGGCCACGACCAGGCGGCCGCCTGCCGCTTGAACATCTTTGACTTGCTGCGCATTCAGCACCGTGCCTGCGCCGATCAGGGTTTGCGGGAACAGTTTTGTCAGGGTGGCGATGCTCTGCAAAGGCTCAGGCGAGTTGAGCGGCACCTCGATGATGGCAAAGCCGCTGCTGACCAGCGCCTCGCCAATGGTGGGTGCTTCAGCGGGCGTGAGGCCGCGCAGGATGGCGATCAAGGGAAGCTGGGCCATGGCTTGCGCCAGGGTTTGAGCGGGGTTTGTGGTCAGTGTCATGGTAGGGTATTTGTGAATGTTTCAGGGCGTTTACCACACCGATCGCCCAAGGGGTGGTGATTTGTGAAGCTCAGCATGCCGATGCCAGCGCAAACAAGCCCGCCCAAGTGGCTGCGGCCCCTTGGCTTTGACAGGGGATGCGCAGGTGCTGCAGGGCCAGGGTGTAGCGCAGGGTCAGGGCTTCGTTGCCGATCAAAATCACCGGTTCGGTGTGGGTTGCCGCGGCCTGGTGGCGCAGCTCTTCGCCGATCAGCAGGCCCGACAAATAACTGGGCAATTGGGCTGCGCTTAGGCGTTCAAACAAGCCGAGTGTGCGCACCGCAAAGAGGTGGTGCAGTGCACTGCCGCTTTGCTGGCTTTGGTCCACGCCTTGCAAAAAAACCGCTTCGTCAAAAGCGCCCTGCAGGTCCATCGTTTTGCCCAAAATCGAGTGCTGGCTCATCAGCGCAAACACCTCGCCGGTCATGAAGGTCTGGAACTGCGTCACACGCCCGCTCTGCACCTGCACCCATTTGCTGTGTGTGCCGGGAAGCACCATCGTGGCGTTGTCGCGGCCCGCCATGTGCAGGGCCCCAAAAATTTGCACCTCTTCGCCGCGCATCACGTCGGGGGTGTGCAAAGTATCCCCGCCAAGACAGCTCAGGCCCGGTACCAACGCGATGCGCCCGGGCTGCAGCCACAGCAGGTGCTGGCCCAACTCGGCAAAGCCTGCGGGACAGGGGCAGTAGGGCGCTTCTTGCCATCCTTGGCGGCTGCCCGCCATGCCCGAGATCAGGCAGAGCGTTCCCGGCGCTTGCAGCCAGTCGCCAAAAAGTTCTTGG
>NZ_CALBEX010000255.1 GCF_937889215.1 uncultured Limnohabitans sp. | reverse complement strand
GTATAAATCAGCCCCAGCCGAGCAGGGCCACTGCCCCAAGGATGGCAAAAATCACCGCCGACACCAAGTGCACCAGGCGCAGCGACACGCGCCGGGTGATGGCCTCGCCCAGCCATACCACGGGGGCGTTGGCCAACATCATGCCCAGCGTGGTGCCCGCCACCACGGCGAACCAAGCCTTGTATTGCGCAGCCAGCATGACGGTGGCGATCTGCGTTTTGTCACCCATTTCAGCCAAAAAGAAAGCCACCACGGTGGTCAGGAACACGCCCATGCGCGGGGCGCTGTCGCCCTCTTCGTCGTCCAACTTATCGGGAATCAGCATCCACACCGCCATGGCGATAAAGGACACCCCCAGCACCCAACGCAGCACATCGGGGCCCATCACGGTGGTGACCCAGCTGCCCACCGCCCCGGCCAGGCCGTGGTTGGCCAAGGTGGCCACCAAAATGCCGAGCACGATGGGCCAGGGTTTGCGAAAGCGGGCCGCCAGCACCAGCGACAACAACTGGGTTTTGTCACCCATTTCGGCCAGGGCCACGATGCCGGTTGAGACGAGGAAGGCTTCCATGAGGGGGGGCTTATTCAGGTTTGTATGCAGCACAAAGAGTGCTGATCTTACGTGAGCCAACCATGCACCTTCGTGGGGAATTTGGGGTGGCGGGCTGGTCAAGAGTTACTTTGGGTGCGTTTCTTGCTTTTCTTTGGTGCGTTTGGGTTGAAGAACCTCAAAATGCACCAAATCAATTCAAAAATCCTCAAAGGACGATCGTGGACGCACTAAATCAGGGCGCAGATGCGCTGTTTATCTTGTTGGGCGGCATCATGGTGTTGGCCATGCACGCCGGTTTTGCATTTTTGGAACTGGGCACGGTTCGCAAAAAGAGCCAAGTCAATGCGCTGGTGAAGATCTTGGTGGACTTCTCAGTGTCCACGGTGGTTTATTTTGTGGTGGGTTACAGCGTGGCTTATGGCACCACGTTCTTTGTGGGGGCTGAGCAGTTGGCGGCCAAGAACGGCTACGACTTGGTCAAGTTTTTCTTTTTGCTGACCTTTGCCGCCGCCATTCCCGCCATCATTTCGGGCGGTATTGCGGAGCGGGCCAAGTTTTGGCCCCAACTGATCGCCACGGCGGTGATTGTGGGTTTTGTTTACCCCTTCTTTGAGGGCATTGTCTGGAACCAGCACTTTGGCGTGCAGGCCTGGATCAAGGCGCTCACGGGCGACGAGTTCCATGACTTTGCGGGTTCGGTGGTGGTGCACGCCATGGGCGGCTGGATCGCTTTGCCCGCCGTTGTTTTATTGGGTGCGCGTTACAACCGTTACCGCAAAAACGGCGAGGTTTCGGCCCATCCCCCGTCGAGCATTCCCTTTTTGGCCCTGGGCTCGTGGATCTTGATCGTGGGCTGGTTTGGCTTCAACGTGATGAGTGCTCAGACACTGGACAAAATCTCGGGCCTGGTGGCGGTCAACTCTTTGATGGCCATGGTAGGTGGCACGCTGGCGGCTTTGGTGTTGGGCAAAAACGACCCCGGTTTTGTCCACAACGGCCCTTTGGCGGGTTTGGTGGCCGTGTGTGCTGGCTCTGATTTGATGCACCCGTTTGGTGCATTGGTCACAGGCGCGGTGGCGGGGGCTCTGTTTGTGATCATGTTCACACTGACCCAAAACAAATGGAAGATCGACGATGTGCTGGGCGTGTGGCCTTTGCATGGCATTTGTGGCGCATGGGGCGGCATTGCAGCGGGCATTTTTGGGGTCAGCAGTTTGGGCGGTTTGGGTGGCGTCAACCTGAGCGCACAACTGATCGGCACGGGCTTGGGTGTGGCTTGGGCTTTGTTAGGCGGTGCGGCGATTTACGGTATTTTGAAAATCGCACTCGGATTGAAACTCAGCCCCGAAGAAGAATATGACGGGGCCGATTTGACGATTCACAAAATCAGCGCTTCGCCCGAGCGTGAAGTGAGTTGGTAAAACAACAAATGTGCGCAGCCTCTCACGTTTTGCAAGGGATTTAAAGAAAATACCTTGCATTTATTTTTGTTTTCTCGAAGATAGTGGACAGGCTTCGGCGGCATTTCACTGAAGCCCAGTTTGCGGTGAACAGGTCAGTTTCGCATTCCTCCCGATGTTTTCAGGTTTGTTGTTTGCGCTTTCGGAACTCCATCGCTTTTATCTCTGTGTTTTGAGGAGTCCCTTTCATGGGCAACAAACTTTACGTCGGCAACCTGCCTTACTCGGTGCGTGACGGCGATCTGGAACAAGCTTTCGGTGAATTCGGTGCTGTGACCAGCGCCAAAGTCATGATGGAGCGCGATACAGGCCGCTCCAAAGGCTTCGGCTTTGTGGAAATGGGCAGCGATGACGAAGCCCAAGCCGCGATCAACGGCATGAACGGTCAGCCTTTGGGCGGCCGAAATGTGGTCGTGAACGAAGCCCGTCCCATGGAAGCGCGCCCTCCCCGCACAGGCGGTGGCGGCTTCGGCGGCGGTGGTGGTTACGGCGGCGGTGGT
>NZ_CALBEX010000254.1 GCF_937889215.1 uncultured Limnohabitans sp. | reverse complement strand
CACTGGCACCGCCAATCACAATGTTTTGTGGCGTGAGCGGCTTCAGGATCACGGTGTAAACAATGGCGTAACCCACAAAGGTGGCAAAGGTGAGCCACATCGTGAGGGGGTTCACAAACACATACAGCACCAACGACCCCAAGGCACACAAACCAGCTGAAAACAGCAAAGCCTGGCGGTCGCTCAGCTCGCCTTTGGCGGTGGGCCGCCAAGAGGTGCGTTTCATCTTGGAATCGATGGTTTTTTCAACCAGGCAGTTGAAGGCCGCCGCAGCCCCCGACACCAGCCAGATGCCAATACAGGACCACAAACCCAACTTCAATTCGTCCAGGCTGGGCACGCCAGGCACGGCCAGCACCATGCCGATCAGGGCACAGAAAACGATCAATTGAACCACGCGCGGTTTGGTCAGCGCGTAATACTGTTGCCAAACATTCATGGGCAAACGGGCGGTGGCGACGGTCATTCGGCAAGCTTTTTGGAAAGGGGGGCAGGGCCTGAATTATCAGCCCGGCTGACACTCAAGGCCCAGGTCAGGGTCAAGACCATGGCCGCGGCACCGCCGGTGTGCATCACAGCGGCCAGCAAGGGCCAGCCCAACACCACATTGCTCAAACCAGTGGCGAACTGCAAGGCACTCAGGCCCAGCAACCAACGCCCGGCCACGGCCAAGCCCGGCTGCACCCGCAATCGCCAGCCCACCCACAACAGCACAGCCAACACCAGCCAAGCGGCCGAGCGGTGCACAAAATGGATGGACGCCAGCGCCGAGAACGGCAGCAATTGGCCCTCAGGCGTGTAACCCAACTCGCGCCAGATGCTGAAGCCTTGCCAGTTCATCTGAGGCACCCACTGCCCGTGACACGTCGGGAAATCGGGGCAGGCCAGCACGGCGTAGTTGGTGCTGACCCAGCCACCCAACGCGATTTGCAACCACAACAAGCCAAAACCCAGCCACAGGCCTTTGCGCAAGGCGCCAGGCAGTGGGCGTGAACCGGCGCCGTCGTACCGCACAGCTTGCGCCATCAACAAGGCCAGCAGGCCAATGCCAAACATCAGGTGCAAAGTGACGATGGCCGGAAACAGCTTCATGGTGACTGTGAGCGCGCCAAAAGCCCCTTGTAAACACACCCACACCAGGGTGAGCGTCGGCAGCCAAGGGCTGACTTCGCGGCTATTTCGGCGTAACCACCAGGTCATAGCAGCCAAAGTCAAGATCAAGACGCCAACACCGGTGGCCAGATAGCGGTGAACCATCTCAATCCAGGCTTTGCTGTGCGTCACCGGCCCTGTTGGCATGGCTGTCTGTGCCGCAGTGATTTCCACTTTGGCACCGATGGGCGTGGCGCTGCCGTAGCAACCCGGCCAATCGGGGCAGCCCAATCCAGAATCGGTCAGTCGGGTGAAGG
>NZ_CALBEX010000253.1 GCF_937889215.1 uncultured Limnohabitans sp. | reverse complement strand
GGTGGGGTGGATGGCACCTACATAGTTACCCAGGTGCGGGGTGCCCGTGGTGGTGATGCCGGTGAGGACGCGGGTGCGGGATGGGGTGGTCATGAGAAAAATCAAACGGTGAGAAAAGCAGCAGAACAATCAGCGAAACAAGGCTGCAACAGGGCTCAGTGCAAGCCGAATCGCTTCGAAGGTTACACCCATCAAGGGCTGCATCCACCAGGCGCTGATGAAACCGGTGACCACCAATGCCATGACGATGAAAAACCCCCAGGGCTCAACTCGGGACACAAGCACCGCCTGTCGCCATGGCAATAGGCCGACCAGGATGCGTCCGCCATCCAGTGGGGGCAGAGGAAACAGGTTGAAGGCGAACATGACCACATTGGTCAGCATGCCGGCCTTGCACATCTCGATGAAAAAGCGCTCGCTGACACCGCTGCCCGTCAGCACATAAAACAACACGCCCCAGATCAATGCCTGAACCAGGTTGGCACCCGGCCCGGCCAGTGCCACCCAGACCATGTCGCGTTTGGGGTGGCGCAACCGGTCAAAGCGCACGGGCACCGGCTTGGCATAACCGAACAAAAATGCGCCACTGGTGCTGAAGTAAAGCAGCAGGGGCAGCAAGATGGTGCCTACCGGGTCGATGTGCGGGATGGGGTTGAGCGTCACGCGGCCTAGCATGGACGCGGTGTTGTCGCCCAAGCGCAGCGCGGCGTAGCCGTGGGCGGCCTCGTGCAGCGTGATCGCTAAGATCACCGGCAGGGCGTAAATCAAAACGGTTTGGATGAGGTCAGACATATCTCCGATTGTCTCAGACCCGTCTCTGCGCTGGTGCGGGCAGGACTTCGTGCCCATCAAGTCTGACGAGACAGGCTTGTGCAGCGTCTTTGAGTAGGAGCGTTCCCTGTAGGCGATGGTTTTGGATGTGAGCCACGACTATCGCCCATAGGGGTGGGCTCCTACCAAGAAGAAGGCGCTGCCAGGCAGAGCAACTCAAGAAAATCAAGGTCAGTGAGTCCAGATCAATTCAGATCAATTGGCCGAGCACCAAGGCCCGGCCGGAGGTGTTCACCCCTGGGCGGGTAAAAACCGCTCCACCAGCAAGGACCAATAGGCCGAGCCCACGGCCACGTTCTGGTCGTTGAAGTCGTAGCCGGGGTTGTGCACCATGCAGGCCCCGTGGCCGTCGCCCGAGCCATCGCCATTGCCGATGAGCAAATAGCAGCCGGGCACCTCTTCGAGCATGAAGGCGAAGTCTTCACTGCCGGTCAGCGCACGGCCTTGGCGCGTGACGTTGGCGGCGCCTACCAGCTCTTCGCCCACTTGGCGGGCAAATTCGGTTTCGCTCAGATGGTTGACCAGCACCGGGTAGCCGCGTTGGTAGTCGATGTGGGCCTTGACGCCATAACTGGCCGCTTGGGCATGGACCAGCTCGGTGATGCGTTTTTCGAGCAGGATGCGCACGTCGCGGTCCAGCGAACGCACGCTCAGGCGCAGCGTGGCCGTTTGCGGGATCACGTTGTTGGCCACGCCCGCATTAAAAGCCCCCACGGTGATGATGGCCACTTGTTGCGGGTCGACGTTGCGCGCCACGATGCTTTGCAGGCCCATGACGATGGCCGAACCCGCCACCACCGGGTCGGCTGCGCGGTGCGGCAGCGCCCCATGGCCGCCCGTGCCTTCGATGGTGATGGTCACATTGTCCGAGGACGCCATGGCCGGACCATCGCGGAACACCAGCTGGCCTTGCGGGTGGCCCGGCATGTTGTGCATGCCAAAGGCGGCGTCACAGGGGAATTGCGTGAAGAGCCCGTCTTCCATCATCTTTTTGGCCCCGCCCAGGCCTTCTTCAGCCGGCTGGAAGATCAGATTGACGGTGCCGGAAAACGCCGCCTTTTGGGCGATGTGTTTGGCCGCTGCCAGCAGCATGGCGGTGTGCC
>NZ_CALBEX010000252.1 GCF_937889215.1 uncultured Limnohabitans sp. | reverse complement strand
AAATTCCGCTCCAAATGACGCTTCGCGAAGGGATGGATGTCGGACCATAAAGGCCACGACCTACGGGGAGTTCATATGTCGCTTCGCGAAGGGATGGATGTCGGACCATAAAGGCCACGACCTACGGGTTTGGTAGGTCGGCGCCTTCAGGTCCGACAAAAGCGGTGGTGCGCCACCGCCGCATGACATGTTGCTGCGCGAGGTATTGGGCATCGGACTGTCAAAAGCGCCGACCCAAAGCTTCAGGGCTGCACAATTTCCAGCAGTCGATCCAATCCACCTGCGTTGATGGCCACCATGGCCTGTTCGCGCACCTTGGGCTTGGCGTGGTAGGCCACCGACAAACCGGCCACGCCCATCATGGGCAGGTCGTTGGCACCATCGCCCATGGCAATGGCTTGGCTGGGGGATATGCCCATCTGCTCGCAGGTTTCTAACAGCGTCTTGCGCTTTTCTTCGCCGTCGCAAATGTCGCCCCAAGGCTGATCCACCATGCGGCCGGTCAACACGCCATCAACCACCTCCAGCACATTCGATCGCGTCCAGTCAATGCCCAGCAAATCGCGCACATGGTCGGTGAAAAACGTGAAGCCACCCGAGACCAACAACACCTTCATGCCCGCCGCCTTGCAGGCCTTCACCAGCTCGGCAGCGCCGGGGTTCAGGCGCAAGCGCTCGCTGAGCACTTGCTGCATGTGGCCCACCGTCACGCCTTGCAGCAGGGCCACGCGTTGGCGCAGGCTTTCTTTGTAGTCGGTGATCTCGCCGCGCATGGCGGCTTCGGTGATGGCCGCCACTTCGGCCTTGCGGCCAGCGGCATCGGCGATCTCGTCCACGCACTCGATGTTGATCAGGGTGGAATCCATGTCAAAGGCGATCAGCTTGAACTGGGACAGCGAAAGGGGCGCGGTCAAGCCCTGCAGGGTCAGGCCGGGGGCCAATTCAGAGGCGGTGGACATGGGCAAAAAAGCAAATGGAGGGGTGAAACGCAGCGCCGCGCAGTCTAGCACGGGGCATGCAGGCATCGACCCTCTGACGCCAGGCGCACCACGGCTGGTTTGGCTTGCTGGTCGGGTGGCCCGCCAGGACCTGGGCTTGTATTCCGAGGCACACCAACAATTAAACATATAAGACGGTTAATTGTTAAAAATGTCAATACATAGTACGCCTTTTGGCTAGTTTACATAAATTCCACTTCAAGCATCATTGCGACATGGAGTTTCAGATCAATTTGCAGCTCTAAGTTTCTGAATTCATACAAGTTTTTTGAGGAAGTCACCATGAAAATAGCGAAATCTCAAGGTTCCGTGTGGCGGGTTTGGGTTCACCAATTGGGCCAAGCCTTCCTCGCCGGGTTGGTCTTGGCTTGCTCGGTCCAAGCCAGCAATGCCCAAACCACCCCTGTTCGGGTCAACATCGATTCGTTCGGTGAACCCTACACGACGGCTCTGGCCGCTCCCGCCACCCAAACCCGGGTCTTTGTTTACCGCAGCAGCCAAGTGCCCAACGCTGGGCCGGTCAACATCTACCTCAACGGTCAATACCACGCCTCTTTGTTGCGCGGTGGGTTCACTGAATTTTGTGCCGCACCCGGTGCCGTGAACATCAAAGCTGCCCTGGACGACGCCTCGCGCTTGCATGTCAGCAAGCTCGACCCCGGCCAGCGCCTGCCCCTCAAAGCGGGTCAAACCCTGTTCCTGAAGGTTGAAGAGAGCAGCCCACCTGCGCTGTCGATTGCCAGCGGCACCGAGGCCCAAACCAAGCCCGAAATGCTGGACACACGCCGCCAGATACACACGATCTCACGCGCCAAAGCCGCCCTGACCTGTGCCGAGCCTGCCGCTGTGGTGGCCAAACCCAAGCCCGCCGTGCCCCGCGAATACGCCCTCGAAACCGATGCGCTGTTTGAATTCGGCAAAGCTGAAATCCGCGCC
>NZ_CALBEX010000251.1 GCF_937889215.1 uncultured Limnohabitans sp. | reverse complement strand
AAATCCACCAAGGCAGGGCCCAAACCAACGCCCAGTAAACGCGCAAAAATCACCCAAAACACTGCAGAAATCAGGCCGCAGATCAGCGCAGATTTGGCGTTGAAGGGGGCGTCAAAAGCCCGTGCAATGCACATGCCGCAAACAGCGGCAGGCAGCACAAAGCCCAAGGGTATGACCAGCACCATGAAGGCCACGCCGCCGCCCAGCAAGCTGAGCAGTCGGGCGTTGGCACCTGGCAGAGGCTCTTGCCCAGGGTCTTGGCTCAGGTCGACTTGGCGGCCGCGCCAGGCGCTGATGCCGTACAGCACCGCCACCACCGCCAGCGCCGCCACGATCACACCCGGTGCGAGCACCGGGCCCACGGTCATCTGCATCAGAGATTCAGGGATGACCGTGACCTGCCAAGCGGCCACCCCGCACAGTGCGATCAGCAGTAAAGCCAAGCGCAAGGGGGTCATGCCAGGCCCAGGTCTTTCATGACTTCTTCGGTGGCCTTGATGTTGGCTGCAATCTCGCGCTCAAACGGGCGCTCGGCCATGAACACGTCGGTCCATTTGCGGGTTTCCAGTTCTTTCTTCCAGCCTGCCGAGGCGTGCACTTGGGCCATGAAGTTGCCCAAGGCATCGCGTTGCGCTTGGTTGATGCCTGGAGGGGCAAACACACCGCGCCAGTTGGCTGCGATCACGTTCACGCCCAACTCGGTCAGGGTGGGCACGTTCACGCCAGGAATGCGCTGCGAGCCCGAGACCGCCAAGGCCACCATGCGGCCGGCTTTGATTTGCTCTTCGAATTCGGAGTAGCCCGAGATGCCCGCGGTGACCTGGCCACCCAAAATGGCCGCGTTGGCAGGACCGCCGCCAGCAAAAGCCACGTAAGCGGCTTCACGCGGATTGCGGCCCAAGGCCTTGATGATCAAGCCCAGCAAAATGTGGTCGGTGCCGCCTGCGCTGCCGCCTGCCACAGAAACGGCCTTGGGGTTGGCCTTGATGGCGGCTTCCAGGTCTTTCCAGTTTTTGATCTTGCCGTTGGTGGGAATGGCCACCACACCGGCCTCTTCGGTCAGGCGAGCGATCGGGGTCACATTGCGCATGGTCACAGGGCTCTTGTTGGCAATGCCAGCGCCGACCATGACCGAGCCACCGATCATCAAGCTGTTGCCCTGGCCTTTGCGTTGGTTCACATAACGGGGCAGGCCGACCATGCCACCCGCGCCGCCCACATTTTCAAACTGCATGTTGCCAACCTGGCCTGCGGCCTTGGCAGCGCGCTCAATGGCGCGGGCTGTGCCGTCCCAGCCGCCACCGGGGGCTGCGGGGACAAACATGTTCAGTGTTTCGAACAGCGGTTTGCCTTGGG
>NZ_CALBEX010000250.1 GCF_937889215.1 uncultured Limnohabitans sp. | reverse complement strand
TGTGCCCACCTTCAAGGATGTCGGTTTGGAGCCTGTGAACCGCATGGCTTATTACGGCATCTTGGGTCCTAAAAACCTGCCCAAAGAGGTGGTCGATACCATCAGCGCTGGCGTGCGCAAAGCCCTGCAAGATCCTGCGGTGAGCCAGCGCATCAACGCCACCGGTTCTTTGGTGGTGGGCAATTCGCCACAAGAGTTTGCTGCTCAGATGAAGGCCGAGTTCGAGGTCTACAAGAAAGTGGTTGAGCAGCAAAAACTCAAGCTGGACTGATTTTTAGTCCATGCACGAGACCAGCCAGAGCGCCATCGACCGATTTGCCGAGGCCCTCTGGCTAGAGGATGGACTGTCCGCCAACACGCTGGCGGCCTACCGTCTTGATTTGTCCCTCTTCGCCACCTGGCTGTTTTTAACGCACAGGCTGGCCCTGGAGGCGACCCAAGAGCACCACCTGCAAGCCTATTTTGCCGAGCGCCATGGGCAAACTAAGGCTACCTCGGCCAACCGCAGGCTCACCGTGTTCAAACGGTTTTTCCGTTGGGCCTTGCGCGAACGCCTTGTCCAATCCGATCCCACCCTGCGCATGCTGGCCGCCAAACAGGCGCTGCGCGTGCCCAAAACTTTGGGCGAGGCGCAAGTGGACGCTTTGTTGCGTGCGCCGGATGCGGCCACCGATCTGGGCCTGCGCGACCGCGCCATGCTGGAGTTGATGTACGCCAGTGGGCTGCGAGTGAGCGAGTTGGTCAGCCTCAAAACCCTGCATGTCTCACTGAATGAGGGGGTGCTGCGCATCATGGGCAAGGGCAGCAAAGAACGCCTGGTGCCTTTTGGCGAAGAGGCGCGTGAATGGTTGCAGCGCTACATGGGCCAGGCCAGACCAGCCATGTTGGGCCAGCGACAAACCCAAGACCTGTTCGTCACCACCAGTGGCACCACGCCGGGCACCGCGATGTCACGCGTCATGTTCTGGAGCTTGGTCAAGCGCTACGCGATCGATGCGGGCATCACCGCGCCGCTGTCACCCCACACGCTGCGCCACGCATTTGCCACGCATTTGATCAACCACGGGGCCGACTTGCGCGCCGTGCAGATGCTGCTGGGGCATGCCGACATCTCCACCACCACCATCTACACCCATGTGGCGCGGGAACGGCTCAAGACGCTGCATGCCCAGCACCACCCCCGAGGCTAAATCGATCTGGTAGGTGTTTTTAATAGCCGGAAATACAAACGATAAATGCATTTATGACGAGGTCATAAAAGCTTCATGTTTTCGCCACCGCACCTTCACATACCACGGGCACCATGTGGTTTTCGTCTTTTGAGGTGCTTACCGTGAAACATCATTTGTTAAAGACTTTGCTGCTGGTGTCATCCTTGACATGGGTTGGCACTGCCATTGCTCAAACCGACAACCGCCCAACGGTCCGCGTGGCCGTTCAGCAGGTTGCCAATTCGGGAACTTTGACGCCTTTGCGCGAACAATCGAACGTGGGTTCGCGCTCCTTCCCCATGATTTATGCAGGGCTGATTGAACTTGATCGCCAAGGCGATTTGTCGCTCAAGCCTGGCCTGGCCACTTCTTGGAAGCGCATCGATGACTTCACGGTGGAACTGAAACTGCGCAAAGGCGTGAAGTTCCACAACGGTGACGAGATGACCGCCGACGACGTGGCCTTCACCTTTGGCCCCGAGTACATGTTTGGCAGCACCAAACCCTTGGTCGTGGGCCAAGTTGCTGCAACCATTGCCACCACGACCAATCAAACGCCTGCTACGGCAGTCAAACTGCCTGCAGCCACGTTGCCACCCGAAGTGCCTGCAGTCGCCAGGCGCATGTGGCCTTCTTTGGCGCAGGTCAAGGTGATCGACAAATACACCGTGCGATTCATCAACTTGGCACCCGATTTGACCCTCGAAGGTCGTTTGGCACGGTCGTCTGAAATCATCTCCAAGCGCGCCTTTTTGGAGGCCAAAGACTGGGTCAGTTGGGCGCGTTCGCCCGTGGCTGCGGGTCCTTTCAAAATCAAAGAATTCAAGCCGGACAACAGCTTGGTGTTGACCGCGCACGACGCTTATTTCGGCGGTAAACCCAACGTGAAAGAAGTGCGCTACCAAGTCGTGCCGGAAGTGTCTGGGCGCGTCAATGGCTTGCTCAGTGGTGAGTACGATTTCGTCACCGACATTCCTCCGGACCAGATCAAGACCATTGAAGCCAACCCCAAATTTGAAGTGGTTGGTGG
>NZ_CALBEX010000249.1 GCF_937889215.1 uncultured Limnohabitans sp. | reverse complement strand
CAGTTTTCGGCCATGTCTTCACAGTACGCGCCAGCGCAATGGCTGGGCTGTGCCTTGGTGTTGCAAAACGGCGCGGGCTTTTTGATCACCGTGCTCAGCATCTTGCTGCTGGGCTGGGCCGTGCAGCATTGGGGCAGCATGGCCTTGTGGCTGCTGGCTCCCGGCCCGGCGCTGGGCCTGTGGGCCTTGCGACCCTTGCTGACCACCGCCAAGGCCTGAGCGCCAAAGGATCAGTGCCGCCCGACCAAGCGGTAAACCAACGCGCCCAGCACCACCACACCCAACGCCGCCGCCGTGAAGGCATAGGTCAGCCAGCCCCTGTCCACGCTTTGGGCCATCAAGACCACGCCGGTTGACTGGCCCCAAAAAAGCGAGCTGGCGAACAAGGTCACAGCAGTGCCACGGGCGGCCGGTGCCATTTGGGTGGCTTGCACTTGCAAGGTGTTGTGCATCATGTAAAAACCCAAGCCCGTCATCGTGCAAGCCAGCATGCCCATCCACACCGCCGTGCCCCAGGCCAACAGCACGAAGCCCGCGACCACCAAGCCAGCCCCTGTGCGGATCAAGCCGCGCTCACCCAGCCAAGCCAACCAGCGCCGCGCCATCTGGCTGTAGAGCAAGCCGCCCACGCCGTAGAGCATCATCACCGAGCCCGCCGCCACGACACTCAAGCCATACTGCTGGTGCAAATGGGTGGGCATGAATGCCATGGCCCCAAAGACCAAAGCCCCTTCGGTCGCCGTCACACCCAGCACCCAACGCACACGCGGCATGCCCAGCAACCGCCCGGTGGTGCGAAACGACGCCCACAAGCCTGGCGCATCCGAGGCCACCACAGGCGCATGGCGTTGCAGCAAGCGCCACAACAACACGGCAGCGCCAGCAAACAACAAAGACAACACCACAAAGGCCCCTCGCCAGCCCAGTGTGTCTGCGGCAAAGCCACCAAACCACAAGCCGCTCATCATGCCCATCACGGTTGCGCTCATGAGCTTGGCCAGGGTCTCTTGTCGCCTTTCATAGGGCACCTGATCACCCACCCACGCCAGAGCCAAAGGAATGACGCCCGCCCCTGCCGCCCCCATGAACCCACGCATGATGACCAACATGGTCAAGGACGTTGACATCGCCGTGATGGCACTGAACACAGCACAGGCCAACACCGCCAAGGACACCACACGCAGCTTGCCAAAACGGTCGCCCAAGGGGCCGTAAATCAGTTGCAAAAACCCGTACACAACAGCATAAGCCGAGACCACCGCCGACGCATCTCCGGTGCTGACCCGAAACTCGTCACTCAGGACGACCAGCATCGGATCGCAAATGCGCATGGCAGCCATGCTGGCGAAACCCGTCAAAGCCAAAATCTGCAGGTGTTGGCGTTCGACAGCTGGCGTCAGTGCAGCCATCGATCAGGCGAGCTGCTGTTCCAGATCGTGCAAGACCTGGTAGCACGGCAGCACCTGCGCAATACTCGAATTGGGTTCACGGCCTTCGCGGATGGCCGTAAAAAATTCACGGTCTTGCAGCTCGATGCCGTTCATGGACACCGCCACTTGGGACACGTCGATCTGCTCTTCCTTGCCGGTGAAC
>NZ_CALBEX010000248.1 GCF_937889215.1 uncultured Limnohabitans sp. | reverse complement strand
TCGCTCTTGTTGCCGGTGGTCAGCACAATCGCTCCGGTCTTGTTGGACAGCGCCATGAGCAGCGTGCCGCGAATGCGCGCCTGGATGTTTTCTTCGGTCGTGTCTTCTTTCAGGCCCTCAAACTGCGCCGACAGCGCCTGCTTGAAACCCTCAAACAGCGGCGCGATCGAGATCTCGTCGTAACGAACATTCAAGCGCTTGACCATGTCGCGCGAATCGATCCAGCTGATATCCGCCGTGTAGGGCGAGGGCATCATGACCGCGTGGATCTTGTCGGCCCCGATCGCGTCCACCGCAATCGCCAGCACCAGCGCCGAATCGATGCCGCCCGACAGGCCCAAAATCGCCCCCTTGAAACCGTTTTTGCCCAGGTAGTCGCGCACGCCCAGCACCAGCGCGTCCCACAACTCGGCGTCGGTGCTGGCCATGGGCACCAAAGCCTCGGGCGCAGCGATCAAGTCCACACCCGTGGCTGCAGGCTGCACCTGCACGGTCATGGCCGCTTCACGGAAGCCCTCGGCCCGCGCCACCGCTTGGCCCTGCGCGTTCAAGGTAAACGAGCGCCCTTCAAAAATCACCTCATCTTGGCCGCCCACCAAATGCGCATAAATCAGAGGCAAGCCGCAATCGGCCACGCGTTCGCGCATGCGCTGCTCGCGCTCCGGGCCTTTGCCCGCATGGAAAGGCGAGGCGTTCAGCACCGCCAGCACTTGCGCGCCCGCATCACGCGCCAGGCGTGCCGGTTCTTCAAACCAAGCGTCTTCGCAAATCAGCAAACCGACCCGCACGCCCTCAACCTCGAACACCCCAACGCCGTTGCCGGGCGTGAAGTAACGCCGCTCGTCAAACACTTGGTAATTGGGCAGCTCGCGCTTGTCGTAAGCGCAGACCACCTGCCCTTCGCACAGCACGCTGGCGCGGTTGTGGCGGCGCGTCACGGCCACGCTGCGGGTGCGCACGCCACCGCCCTCGGGGTGGCCCACCACCACATGCAGGCCCTTTAACCCAGCCAGTTCGCGGGCCACCGTTTTCAAGGCATCATCACAGGCGTCAATAAAGGCCGGGCGCAAGAACAGGTCTTCGGCCGCGTAGCCGCAAATCGACAACTCGGGCGTGACCAACAACCTGGCCCCTTGGGCATAAGCCGAGGTGGCGGCATCGATGATCTTGCGGGCATTGCCCGGCATGTCACCGACGACGAAATTGAGCTGAGCGACACAAATTTGGAGAGTCATACAGGTGCAGGAAAAAGAGAGCTTGAATTATGTCACCCGGGTGCTGGATGAGCTGAGCGCCATCGAACCCGAGGACTGGGACGGTTTACTCGCCCGGCAAGATGCGCCATCTCCCTTCATGCGGCACGCCTATTTGTCGGCCATGCAAGCCAGTGGCTCGGCCGTGCCTGAGACCGGATGGGTCTTGCAAGCGGTCAGCTTGTGGCGCGACACCCCACAAGGCCCCGTGCTCGCCGCCGCCTGCCCGCTCTACCTCAAGACCCACTCACGCGGCGAATACGTGTTTGACCACGCCTGGGCCGACGCCTACCAGCGCCACGGCCTGGACTATTACCCCAAAGCCCTGGTGGCCTCGCCCTTCACGCCCGTGCCCGGCAGCCGTTTGCTGGCTGAAAGCGAAGCCGCACGCCAAGCCCTGCTGGCCGCCTTGCTGGACCTTTGCCAAACCAACGAGATCCCCTCGCTGCACATTTTGTTTGGCAGCCCGCAAGACCTGCAGGCCTGCGAACAAGCGGGTTTGCTGCAACGTGACCAAGTACAGTTTCATTGGCAAAACCAAGGCTGGCGCGACTTCGACGACTTCTTGGCCAGCCTCAACCAAGAAAAGCGCAAAAAAATCCGGCAAGAACGCCGCAAAGTGGCGGAGGCCGGCGTCAGCTTTCGTGCCGTGCGCGGCCCCGACATGACCGACGACGACTGGGCCGTGCTGCTGCGCTGCTACCAGCAAACCTATTGGGAACACGGCAACGCGCCTTATTTAACCCCAGCGTTTTTTGAAGCCATGCGCCGCGACATGGCCCCCAACTGGCTCTTGTTTGTGGCCGAACATGAGGCGCAGCCGATTGGCATCAGCCTGATCGGCCTGCACCTGAACGCCGCTGGCCAGCCTGAAGTGGCTTATGGGCGTTATTGGGGGGCGCTGGCGCGGGTGGACTGCCTGCACTTTGAAGCCTGCTATTACCAGCCCATCGAATGGTGCATTGCCAACGGCGTTAAGCGCTTTGAAGGCGGCGCACAAGGCGAACACAAAATGGCCCGCGCCCTGCTGCCCACCCCCACGCACAGCGCCCACTGGCTGGCGCACCCGTCGTTTTCTGAAGCCGTGGCGCGGTTTCTGGAGCGGGAAAAAGCGGGGGTGGAGAACTATTTGGAAGCGCTCAACCAGCACTCGCCGCTCAAACAAACGCCACAGCCCAACTTGTAGGTCGGCGCCTTCAGGTCCGACAATTGCATGTTTGGCTCAGCTCCTTTTCAGAGCCAAGGTCGCTGCATGCCGGGTGCCAATACGCTTTCAAGCCACCCAGTTAATCGACCATGAAAAACGCCTGCGCGGCGCAAACCGGGCAGGCGTTTTGGGGATTCAACGGCCCCACTCAGAGGCCATTGATCAAGCCGTTCAGGCCTTGTTGTAGTTGGCGATGCCGTCCAAAATTTCTTGATGGGCTGCGTCTTTGCCTTCCCAGCCCTTGACCTTGACCCACTTGCCTTTTTCCAGGTCTTTGTAGTGCTCAAAGAAGTGGGCGATCTGCTTGAGCTGCAGTTCGTGGATGTCGTCCAGCGACTGGATTTTGGCGTAGCTGGCCAAGATTTTTTCAGTGGGCACGGCCAAGACCTTGCCGTCCATGCCGCCTTCGTCTTCCATCAACAAGATGCCGATGGCACGGCAAGGCACCACAACGCCCGAGGGCAAGGGGAATGGGGTCATGACCAACACGTCCACCGGGTCACCGTCACCGGCGATGGTCTGGGGCACGTAGCCGTAGTTGGTGGGGTAGTGCATGGCGGTGCCCATGAAACGGTCCACAAACAGGGCGCCGGACTCTTTGTCCACTTCGTACTTCACGGGGTCCGAGTTCATCGGGATTTCAATGATCACGTTGAAGGCTTCAGGAACTTTGCTGCCAGGGGTGACTTGGTTCAGGGACATGGTGTCTGCTTGTAAAAGTTGAGAGGAATCGAAAAAACCTAGGGATTAACCCCGATTTTACTTTCACAGGGCTTGCGCTTGTTGGGCGGGCCAGGCGGCTGCAGTCAAGCGGGTCACGCATGCCTTCTCAGCCCAGGGCCCAGACCTAGGCACAGGCACTGTCTCGTGCGTGATTTCCAAGGCGGTGGTGCCGCCGACAATGGCGGCATGCAACACAATTTCATCGCCAACCAATCCACCCCTGCCCTGGCCGGCCAAACCATCGACGTGCTCGACCCGTCTGACGGTCAGGTGTTCGAGCAAATTCCGCGCAGCCAAGCGGCCGACATCGACCAAGCGGTGCAAGCGGCACGGACCGCTTTCAACGGCCCTTGGGGTCGGCTGACCGCCGTGGAGCGCGGGCGTTTACTGATGGCCTTGTCGCGAAAAGTGGCTGAACACGCTGACGAACTGGCGGCGTTGGAGCAACGCGATTGCGGCAAACCCACCAAGCAGGCCGCAGCCGACGCGGTGGCGCTAGCGCGGTATTTCGAGTTTTACGCTGGGTCTTGCGACAAGCTGCACGGCGAGACCCTGCCCTACCAAAATGGCTACAGTGTCTTGACCTGGCGCGAGCCGCATGGGGTCACGGGCCATGTGATCCCCTGGAACTACCCGATGCAGATTTTTGGGCGCAGCGTGGGCGGCGCACTGGCAGCGGGCAACGCCTGCGTGGTCAAGCCCGCCGAAGACGCGTGCCTGAGCCTGATCCGCGTGGCGCAGCTGGCAGCCGAGGTGGGCTTTCCGCCCGGAGCCTTGAACATCGTGACCGGTTACGGCCACGAAGTGGGCGATGCGCTGGCGCGTCACCCTGGCATTGACCACATCAGCTTCACCGGCAGCCCGCGCGTAGGCACGCTCATCCAGCAAGTGGCGGCTGAGCGGCATTGCCCGGTCACGCTGGAGCTGGGTGGCAAAAGCCCCCAAATCATTTTTGACGACGCCGACCTGGACGCGGCCATTCCGGTGGTGGTCAACGCCATCGTGCAGAACTCGGGGCAGACTTGCAGCGCCGGCTCTCGGGTGCTGATCCAGCAAGGCATCTACGAGCCACTTTTGAAGCGCTTGGGCGAGGCCTTTGGCCGCCTGCAAGTGGGCTCGGCCGCCATGAACTTGGACTTGGGCCCGCTGATCCGCGCCAGCCAGTTGGAGCGGGTCACCGGCTTTTTGGACCAGGCCAAAGCGGACGGCATCGTCACCGTGGCGCAAGGGAAAATCGCTGCGGGCGTGCCTGCGGGCGGCTTTTACCAAGCCCCCACCTTGTTGCGCGACGTACCGGTGATGCACCGCCTGGCCCAAGAAGAAGTGTTTGGCCCGGTGCTGTCGGCCATGTCCTTCAAAGACGAAGACCACGCGGTCGAATTGGCCAACGCTACTGAGTTTGGCTTGGTGGCCGGTATCTGGACACGCGACGGCGGACGCCAATTTCGCATGGCCAAACGCGTGCGCAGCGGGCAGGTGTTCATCAACAACTACGGTGCAGGCGGCGGGGTGGAGTTGCCCTTTGGCGGCGTCAAATCCTCGGGCTATGGCCGCGAAAAAGGGTTTGAAGCACTGCTGGGCTTCACGACCCTCAAAACGGTGGCCATCCACCACGGCTAAGGCCACCAAGCAGCCTTGATTGCCGCAGGTCATGGTCTTTGAGGGCCAGACATCCCCGTAGGTCGTGGCCTTTAGGGTTCGACATTTGGGCATTCGTGCGGCCCCATTTTTCAACAGCCCATGGTCCACGAACGCCTTGTCGGACCTGAAGGCGCCGACCTACGAATACTGCAATCCCCCGTAGGTCGCGGCCTTTAGGGTCCGACATTTGGGCTTTCGCGCAGCGCCAGTTTTCAACCGGCTACGGTCCACGAACGCCTTGTCGGACCTGAAGGCGCCGACCTACAAATACCGCAATCCCACGTAGGTCGCGGCCTTTAGGGTCCGACATTTGGGCATTCGCGCAGCGCCAGTTTTCAACCGGCCACGGTCCACGAACGCCTTGTCGGACCTGAAGGCGCCGACCTACAAATACCGACTTCCCCGACGGTCGTGGCTTTATAGGCCCGACAGGCGCGCTTGAAAGGCCCTTGTTGATGCTTGACCATGCCGGATGAAGGGGCCAGCGGCTCGGGCACAATCACCCCCCATGTCTGAACGCGTCATTCCGCTGGTTGACCAGCGCCACCCCAGCTTGCCATTGCCCCCGCTGCCTGCGGGGCAAGACCTGAGCGGCCTGCCGCTGGACGGCCTGCGCCGCCCACTGACCGATTTGCGCATCAGCGTAACGGACCGCTGCAACTTCCGCTGCAGCTACTGCATGCCCAAGGAAGTCTTTGACAAAGACTACGCCTACCTGCCGCACAGCCATCTGCTGAGCTTTGAAGAAATCACCCGCATCGCCACTGTTTTTGTGGGTCGAGGCGTACGCAAAATCCGCCTCACGGGCGGTGAGCCTTTGCTGCGCAAGAACATCGAAATCCTGATCGAACAACTGGCCGCGTTGCGCACGCCCGACGGCCAACCGCTCGATTTGACGCTGACCACCAACGGCTCACTCTTGGCGCGCAAAGCCCAAATCCTGAAAGACGCTGGGCTGCAACGCGTCACCGTGAGCCTGGACGGCTTGGACGACGCGGTCTTCCGAAAAATGAACGACGTGGACTTTCCCGTGGCCGATGTGCTGGCCGGGATCAAAGCGGCCCAGGCCGCAGGTCTGGGGCCAATCAAGGTCAACATGGTGGTCAAGCGCGGGACCAACGAGCACGAAATTTTGCCCATGGCCCGACACTTCCGGGGCACAGGCATCGTGCTGCGCTTCATTGAATACATGGACGTGGGCGCAACGAATGGCTGGTGCATGGACGAGGTGCTGCCCAGCGCCGAGGTGATCCGCCTGCTGCAAACCGAGTTGCCGCTGGTGCAACTCGACGCTGCCGCCCCAGGTGAAACCGCTGAACGCTGGGGTTACGCCAACGCACAAGGCGAATACGACCTGGCTTTGGGCGAGGTGGGTGTGATCAGCAGCGTGACGCAGGCTTTTTGTGGCGACTGCAACCGCGCCCGCCTGTCCACCGAGGGCCGTTTGTACCTGTGCCTGTTTGCCAGCCAGGGCTACGACCTGCGCCAGCTCTTGCGGGACCCCACGCAAAGCGACACCACACTGGCCGCCACGGTGGACGCCATCTGGCGCGGGCGCACCGACCAATACTCGGTGCTGCGCAGCCTGCGCGGGCCGGACACCGCCAGCGGCCCAGGCCGCCGGGTGGAAATGAGCTACATCGGAGGTTAAAGGCCATGACAACTCTCGACATGCACAGCACCACCGCCATCACCGGCTTGATCCTCGCAGGCGGGCGCGGCTCGCGCATGGGCGGCATCGACAAGGGCCTGCAAAATTTTCGCGGTATGCCGCTCGCCTTGCAAACCTTGATGCGCCTGCAATTGCAGAGCCTGCCGCTGCAAGAAGTTTTGATCAACGCCAACCGCAACCTCTCGGCCTATGAGTCGCTGGGTGTGCCGGTCTGGCCCGACAGCATCGACGGTTTCGCCGGGCCTTTGGCCGGTTTCCTCACAGGCCTGGAGCGCTGCGAGACGCCCTTGCTGTTGACGGTGCCGTGCGATACGCCGCTGTTTCCACTCGACCTGCTCGAGCGCCTGGTCACGGCCATGCAGGAGCAGGACACCGACGTGGCCATGGCCGCCGCGCCCGAGGCCGACGGCACGGTGCGCCCGCAGCCCGTGTTTTGCCTGCTCAAAACAGAGCTGCTGGAAAGCCTGGTCAAGTTCACTCAAGGCGGTGGGCGCAAGATCGATGCTTGGACGGCGCAGCACCGCTGCGCCATCGTGCCCTTCGATGGACCTGGCGACAGTGCCCAAGCCTTTGCGAACGCGAACACGCTGGCCGAACTGCTGCAGCTCGAATCCCTCTGAATCCCTTGGCCACACAATGGCCGCGCTGACCATGACCACGCCCTTGTCAACCACCCTGTCACTGAACGAGATCGCCGAACGCCTGCAAGGCTACGACCCGCAAGCCCTGTCGGCACGGCATGTGAACGACTTTTTGGCCCAGCTGGTGCAGCCGGTGCGCGAACAAGAAACCGTGCCCCTGATGCAAGCCCATGGCCGGATCCTGGCGCAAGACGTGGTCTCGCCCATCAGCGTGCCGCCGCATGACAACTCGGCCATGGACGGCTACGCCCTGCGCGGCGCGGAACTGCGCAGCGACCGCCCCACCCCACTCAAAGTGGTGGGCACCGCGTTTGCCGGTGCCGCTTGGCAAGGCAACGTGAATTCGGGCGAGTGTGTGCGCATCATGACCGGGGCCATCATGCCCCCCGGCTTGGACACCGTAGCGCCTCAAGAGCTGATAAAAGTGGAAGGCGACACCGTCCACCTCCCACCCGGCCTGCTGCAGCCGGGCGACAACCGCCGTCTGCTCGGCGAAGACCTGATGGCTGGGCAAGCCGCCCTGCACGCAGGCACCCGCCTGAACCCCGCCGCCTGCGGCCTGTTGGCCAGCTTGGGGCTGCCCACGGCCAGCGTTTGGCGCAGGCCCAAGGTGGCTTACTTTTCAACCGGCGACGAAATCCTGAGCTTGGGCGAAGCGCCCCGCGAAGGCGCGGTGTACGACAGCAACCGCTACACCGTGGCGGGCATGGTGCTGGCGCTGGGTTGCGAGTTGATCGACATGGGCGTGGTGCGCGACGAGCCTGCCGCGTTGGAACACGCGTTCATGGCGGCGGCAGAACAGGCCGACGCCATCGTCACCAGCGGCGGCGTGAGCGTGGGCGAAGCCGACCACACCAAGGCCATGATGAAAAAGCTGGGCGACGTGGCGTTTTGGCGCATCGCCATGCGCCCCGGCCGCCCCATGGCGGTGGGCCGCATTCAACGCGGCGATCGCTCGGCCGTGTTGTTTGGCCTGCCCGGTAACCCGGTGGCGGTCATGGTGACTTTTGCCGCCTTTGTGCGCCCCGCCCTGCAGCAACTCATGGGCTGGCAAGCGCAGCCATTGCCGCTGCTCAAAGCCCGAAGCACCGAGGCCTTGCGCAAGAAGCCGGGCCGCACCGAGTACCAGCGCGGCATCGTCAGCACCAACGCAGCGGGCGAGCTGCAAGTCAGCATCACCGGCAATCAAGGCTCGGGCGTGCTCAGCTCCATGGTGCAGGCCAATGGCCTGATCGTGCTGGGCCATGCCCAAGGCAACGTGGCGGTGGGCGACGAGGTGGATGTGATGATGTTTGACGGGCACCTCTGAGCGCATTGGCCACTCGGGCATCGCCCGCACATGCGGCGCAAGCCGCGCCTGGTACTCAGCGCCCCAAAGCTTTGTCCACGCCTTGGTTGGCCAACGCATCGGCCCGCTCGTTGCCCGGGTCGCCGTTGTGGCCCTTGACCCAACGCCAATCGATTTGGTGCCCAGAAGAGGACACCACGGCATCGAGTTTTTGCCACAAGTCGGCATTTTTCACGGGCTGCTTGGCCGCCGTGCGCCAGCCCCGGGCTTTCCAGCCATGGATCCACTCGGTGATGCCTTTGCGGACATATTCGCTGTCCAGGTAAAGCGTGACCTGGCAAGGACGTTTGAGTGCCAGCAGGCCTTCAATCACGGCCATCATTTCCATGCGGTTGTTGGTGGTGTTCAGCTCGCCGCCAAACAGTTCCTGAACATGCTGGCCCGACTGCAGGCGAACACCCCAACCGCCAGGTCCGGGGTTGCCTTTGCAGGCGCCATCGGTGTGAATTTCAACGTGGGTCAAATGCATCTTTCTTGGCCAAGGGCTGGCCGATGGAGGTATCGGACCGGGCCACGGGCACGGTCGCTGCAGCGGGCGATCGTACCGTGCGCCATGGGCGCGCCGGCAGCAAACGCCCCCCGGGCACCCGTTTGGTGGCCATCAACAGATAAACCCCGCCAAAAATTGGCCCCCAACGCTCGCCGACCGTGTCCATCCATTGCAAACGCTGCATCCAGCGTTCACTGCCCATGGCGGGTGACCACCCCCCGAACCGGCTGACCTGCACCTCAAAGCCTAACAAACGCAACCAGTCTCGCAAACGCGGGTAAGCGATCAGGGATGGCCCCCCGGAAGATTTGGACCGAAAAGGACGCGCGTGCTGCACACCCCAAAAGCTGAACGGATTCAAGCCCGTGATCAGCACCTGCCCTTCCGGGATCAGCACACGCTCTACCTCGCGCAGGCAAGCGTGGGGGTCGGCCGATTGCTCCAGCGTGTGGGGCAGCACCACCAGGTCCAGGCTGTCCGCTTGCCAGGGCCAGGCGCGACTGTCCAGGCACACATGCGGCGCTCTGGCAGCAGCCGGTGCCTCGTTGGGCGCGGTCAAACCCTTGGCGATTCCGGGCCATTCAAACTCGGCGTGGGCCTGCCAGCGATGGGGCATGCGGTTGCAACGCAAGGCCTCCAATGCGGGCCAACCCAGCTGCACCGCGTGGTAGCCAAACACGTCGGCCAGCAACGCATCGGCCTGGGCTTGCTCCCAGGCCAACAGGCGAGAAACTGTCGGCTGACCCAAAGGTGTTAACCAGGTCGGCACGAGGTGCTGGTTTTCTATAATAGGATGATCCATGAAACTCTTTGCTTTGCCCGCCTTCGCAGACAACTACATTTGGTTGCTGCACAACGATCGACATGCCTTGGTGGTCGACCCCGGTGACAGTGCGCCAGTGTTGGCCTGGATGCGCGAGCACCCTGGTTTGCAGCTGGACACGATTTTAGTCACGCACCACCACGCAGACCACACCGGAGGGGTGGCTGAACTGGCCGCCCTTGGTGGCATTCGCGTTCTGGGGCCTGCGCTGGAGACAATGCCCGTTCAAGCGCAAGGTCTTCAGCAAGGCGATCACTTTGACTGGCACGGCTTGCGGTTTGACGTGCTCGACGTGCCGGGCCACACGCTGGGACACATCGCTTTGTGGG
>NZ_CALBEX010000247.1 GCF_937889215.1 uncultured Limnohabitans sp. | reverse complement strand
GCCCCATGCTCATGCCCAGGCTCAAAAGCCCCAAGTGCGCATCGGGCTCGCGGAAAAACTCGGCCACAAAGCGGAAAACCCCATAGCCCAGCAAAAAGGCCCCGGACACCTGCCCCATGGGTCGGTCCTTGCGGGCAAACCACCACAGCAAGACAAACAGCAGCAAACCTTCCAACGCAATTTGGTACAGCTGGGACGGATGGCGCGGCAAATCACCCGCCCCCCGGAACACCATGCCCCACGGTAAAGAGGGATCGGCCACGCGGCCCCAGAGTTCGCCATTGAGGAAATTGCCCACACGCCCAGCGGCCAGCCCCGTGGGCACACATGGGGCTACAAAATCCATCACTTGCAAAAAAGAACGTTGTCGCGTGCGCGCAAACCAGACCATGGCCAGCATCACACCGAGCAAGCCGCCATGGAAACTCATGCCCCCTTGCCAGATGGCGAAAATTTCGAGCGGGTTGGACAGGTAATAAGCCGGTTTGTAAAACAGGCAATAACCCACGCGCCCGCCCAAGATGACGCCCAGCACACCCAAGAACAGGATGTCTTCCACATCGCGTTTTTGCCATTGCGGCAGGTTTTTGAAAGGCGCATGGCCCAGACGCCGCACGCCCAGCCATAAAAACAAGCCAAATGCGGCCAAATAAGTCAGGCCATATCAATGGATGGCCAAAGGGCCCAATTGCAGGGCGACGGGGTCAATTTGAGGATGGATCAGCATGCCCGGATTGTGCACCGGAGATGCCTCGCACTGGACACAAAGGCCCGGCAAGCGCCCGTTAGAATGTGGCGATCTTCTTTTGGGCTTTTACAGAGACACCACCATGAGCGACAAAATCATCCCGATCACCCCCATCAACAGCCGCAGCGCCAACATCACCGAGGGCAAGTCTCGCGCCCCCAACCGGTCGATGTACTACGCCATGGGCTATGAACAGAGCGATTTCGTCAAACCCATGGTGGGCGTGGCCAACGGTCACAGCACCATCACCCCCTGCAACAGCGGTCTGCAAAAATTGGCCGATGCCGCCATTGAGGGCATCGAAGCCGCCGGCGGTAACGCCCAAGTATTCGGCACCCCCACCATTTCGGACGGCATGGCCATGGGCACCGAGGGCATGAAGTACTCGCTGGTTTCTCGCGAGGTGATTGCCGACTGCGTGGAAACCTGCGTGCAAGGCCAGTGGATGGACGGTGTGCTGGTGGTCGGCGGTTGCGACAAGAACATGCCCGGTGGCCTGATGGGCATGCTGCGCGCCAACGTGCCGGCCATTTACGTGTACGGCGGCACCATTTTGCCGGGCCGTTACCAAAACAAAGACCTGAACATCGTGAGCGTTTTTGAAGCCGTGGGCGAGAATGCCGCAGGCAAGTTGAGCGACGAAGACCTGCTCGAAATCGAAAAGCGCGCCATTCCCGGCACCGGTTCGTGCGGCGGCATGTACACGGCCAACACCATGTCCTCGGCTTTTGAGGCGCTGGGCATTTCCTTGCCTTACTCTTCCACGATGGCCAACGTGCATGACGAAAAAGTAGAGTCAGCCAAGGAGTCGGCCCGCGTTTTGGTGGAAGCCATCCGCAAAGGCATCAAGCCGCGCGACATCGTGACCCGCAAAGCCATTGAAAACGCTGTGGCCGTGATCATGGCCACCGGTGGTTCGACCAATGCGGTGCTGCACTTTTTGGCAATTGCGCATTGCGCAGGCGTGGAATGGACCATCGACGACTTCGAACGCATTCGCCAGCGCACACCCGTGTTGTGCGACCTGAAACCCAGTGGCAAGGCTTTGGCCGTGGACCTGCATGTGGCCGGCGGCATTCCGCAAGTCATGAAAATTTTGCTCAACGCCGGTTTGCTGCACGGTGACTGCATCACCATCACCGGCCAGACCATTGCCGAGGTGCTCAAGGATGTGCCCGACGCGCCGCCGGAGCAAAGCGTGATCCACACCATTGAGAACGCCATGTACAAGCAAGGCCACTTGGCGATCTTGAAAGGCAATTTGTCGCCCGAAGGCGCTGTGGCCAAGATCACCGGCCTGAAAAACCCGGTCATCACCGGCCCAGCCCGCGTGTTCGACGACGAGCAATCGGCGCTCGAAGCCATTTTGGCGGGCAAAATTGTGGCCGGTGACGTGATGGTCTTGCGTTACCTCGGCCCCAAAGGCGGCCCCGGCATGCCAGAAATGCTGGCTCCTACGGGCGCTTTGATCGGTGCGGGTCTGGGTGAAAGCGTGGGCCTGATCACCGACGGCCGGTTCTCAGGCGGCACCTGGGGCATGGTGGTGGGCCACGTCGCCCCAGAAGCGGCAGCTGGCGGCAACATCGCGTTTGTGAATGAAGGCGACAGCATCACCATCGACGCGCACAAATTGGTGCTTGAGCTGAACGTGCCCGAGGCCGAAATTGCCAAGCGCCGTGAAGGCTGGACTGCACCTGAGCCCCGTTACACGCGTGGCGTGCAGGCCAAGTTTGCTTTCAACGCATCGAGCGCCAGCAAAGGGGCGGTCCTCGATCTGTATTGATCGCAGGCCACCCTGTTCTGCCCAACTGAAGTTGGGCGGCACTTTTACCAAGCTCAACAACAAGCTGTGCTGGCAGCGCCCCACAAAAAAGCCCGCTATTTTCGGCGGGCTTTTTTGCGTCCCAGCGGCTGCCAAGCAGCCACGGGTCGGGGGGATATCACAGACCGATGGCTGCGATGCCGGCTTTGGCGATCTGCGCGTCTTCGGTCGACTTGACGCCGCTGACACCCACTGCGCCCAAGCAAAAGCCGTCCTTCATGATCGGCACGCCGCCTTCAAGCATGCCTTGGATGGTCGGGGCCGACAGGAAGGACATGCGGCCACCGTTGATCACGTCTTCATAGACTTTGGATTCACGACGACCCAGGGCGGCCGTGTGGGCTTTGGCTGGGGCGATGTGAGATGAAATCGGTGGTGCGCCGTCCAAACGGGCGAAATGCAGCAAATGACCACCACCGTCAACAATCGCGATGCTGACATCCCAGTTGTTTTTCAGTGCTTCGGCTTCGGCTGCAGCGGCGATGGCTTTCACATCGGACAATTCCAAAGTGGCTTGAGTTTTCATGGTGTTTTAAAGACAAGGTTTAAAACACCAAGCATACACGGGCGCAGGCCCGCCCATTGCACACCCCAGCGCAAAACTGATTCACCCGGATAACCCCATGGCATGACGGAAATCCCGAGAACCATCGACCTTGTAGACCACGGCCTTTAGAATGAAAGACGGCCTTGATCCAAGGCAAGTTAAGGAGAAAACACCATGAGCGACCTTCGCACCCTCAATTCCGCTGGCTGGGGCCATGTGGACCTTGCGGCACGCAACCGCGTTTTGCGCAACACCTATTGGCTGCTCGCCCTGAGCATGCTGCCCACCGTGCTGGGCGCATGGGTCGGCGTGAGCACAGGCATCACCCAATCCCTGACAGGTTTTATGGGCCTGATTGTCTTCATGGGTGGCGCGTTCGGCTTCATGTTCGCCATCGAAAAAACCAAAAACTCTGCCGCTGGCGTGCCTGTGCTGCTGGCCTTCACCTTCTTCATGGGCCTGATGCTCTCGCGCATGATCGCCATGGTGCTGGGCTTCAAGAACGGTGCAGACTTGGTGATGACCGCTTTTGCAGGCACTGCCGGTGTGTTCTTCGTCATGGCCAGCCTGGCCAGCGTCATCAAGCGTGACCTGTCGGGCATGGGCAAATGGCTGTTCGTCGGGGCCATGGTTCTGATGGTGGGCGGCATCATCAACGTGTTTGTGGGCTCTACAGCCGGCATGCTGGTCATCTCTACCTTGGCCATCGGCATCTTCAGCGCTTTCTTGCTGTATGACCTCAAGCGCATCCTGGATGGCGGCGAGACCAACTACATCAGCGCCACCTTGGCCCTGTACCTGAGCGTGTTCAACATCTTTCAAAGCATGTTGGCCCTGCTGGGCATCATGGGCGGCGAGCGCGACTGATCGGCTTCATGCGACCCCAACAACAAAGGCTCCCTCGGGAGCCTTTGTTGTTGGGGTCGGGGCCTTGGGATGGCAACCGGCCGGTGGGCCGTTTAGGCCAACTCGAACACCGCCATGCTCTCCACATGGGCCGTGTGCGCAAACATGTTGATCACGCCCGCACTCACGCAGCGGTAGCCTGCATGGTGCACCAAGATGCCTGCATCACGGGCCAAAGTGGCAGGGTTGCAGCTGACATAGACAATGCGCTGAGGCGGCAGCCAACCCTGACGAAGTTCAGGCTTTTCGTGCAACTCGGCCAGTGCCTTGCTCAGGGCGAAAGCACCCTCACGCGGCGGGTCCACCAGCCATTTGTCGGCAGCGCCATCGGCCACCAGCATCTCGGGTGTCATCTCAAACAAGTTGCGCGCCACAAAAGACGTAGGGGCCAAGGCTTGGCCTTCGGGCCGTGCAGCCTGGTTGCGGGCGTAGTTGTCGCGTGAACGCGCCACCAGGGTTTCGGCCCCTTCGATGCCGAGCACCTGCCCCGCTTGTGTGGCGAGCGGCAGGGTGAAGTTGCCCAGGCCGCAGAACCAATCAATCACCCGCTCGGTCTTTTGCGCTTGCAACAAGCGCAGTGCTCGTGCGACCAGCACGCGGTTGATGAAGGGGTTGACCTGAGTGAAATCGGTGGGCCTGAAGGGCATGGTGATGCCAAAGTCGGGCAAGCCATAACTCAGCTGCGCCCCACCCTCGTCCAACAATTGCACCGTGTCCGGGCCTTTGGCTTGCAGCCACCACTGAATTTGGTGTTCGGCGGCAAACGCCCGCAACAAGGTTTTGTCGCCTTCGCTCAGGGGTTCCATGTGTCGCAGCACCAAGGCCGTGACGTCGTCGCCACAGGCCAACTCCAGCTGTGGCAATGTCTCGCGGGCATCCATCTGGCCGATCAAGGCACGCAAAGGCAGCAGCAATTGGCTGACATGGGGCGGCAAGACCGGACAAACCTTCATGTCAGCAACATAACGGCTTTTGCGCTCATGAAAGCCAATGAGCACTTGGCCCTTTTTGATCACATAGCGCACCGACAGCCGGGCACGGTAGCGGTAGCCCCAGGTTGGCCCCTCAATCGGGCGCAACATGGTTTCGGGTTTGACCTTGCCCAAATGCCAAAGGTTGTCTTCCAGCACCCGCTGCTTGACCGCCACTTGGGCCGAGGCCTCCAGGTGTTGCATCTTGCAGCCGCCGCAGGCGCCGGCATGCAGGCCGAAGTTCGGGCAACCTGGCCGAACACGTTGGGAGGACTCGCGGTGAATTTGTGTGACCGTGCCCTGCTCCCACTGGTTCTTTTTACGGTGCACATTAACCGACACCAATTCGAACGGCAAAGCACCTTCAATGAACACCACTTTGCCATCGGGTCGGCGGGCGATGCCCTGGGCATCCATGTCCAGTGAGCCAACACGCAGCCAGCCCTCGGGTAAATCGTCACTGCTGTGACCGGGTTCTTCGGCTTGGGTTTGGGAAAAGGAAATATCTGGATCACTCA
>NZ_CALBEX010000246.1 GCF_937889215.1 uncultured Limnohabitans sp. | reverse complement strand
CAGCTTGCGGCAACAAAAAAGCCGGTGGCTTGTGGCCATCGGCTTTGTCGGTTATGTGTTTGTTTAAGATGGTGCCCAGAAGAGGACTCGAACCTCCACGATGTTACTCGCTAGTACCTGAAACTAGTGCGTCTACCAATTCCGCCATCTGGGCATCTCAGGAATCCAAGGATTGTATATTAAAAAAGTAGCTCCAACCAGCGGGATGCTGGACGAAATCGAAGGCCAGGTGCAAGGTCACCGCGATGGCCATGGCTTTCTGATTCGCGACGATGGCGAGTCGGATATTTACCTCTCGCCCAACGAAATGCGCGCTGTTTTGCACAAGGACCGCCTGAAGGTTCGCATCGTGCGCCAAGACCGCAAAGGGCGTCCCGAAGGGCGCATCGTCGAGATCGTGGAGCGCCCGGAACAGCCCATCATTGGCCGCTTGTTGCACGAAGGTGGTTTGTGGCTGGTCGCCCCCGAAGACAAGCGCTACGGGCAGGACGTGATGATCCCCAAAAGTGCCACGGGTGCGGCCAAGCCGGGCCAGGTGGTGGTGGTCGAATTGACCGAGCCCCCCGCTTTGTTTGGGCAGCCTGTTGGCCGCGTGAAAGAGGTGCTGGGTGAGATCGATGACCCGGGCATGGAGATCGAAATTGCTGTGCGCAAATACAGCGTTCCGCACGAGTTCTCTGCTGAATGCATCGACCAAGCCAAAGGCCTGCCCGACAAGGTGCTGGCCAAGGACCGCAAGGACCGCGTGGACCTGCGCGATGTGCCCTTGGTCACCATCGATGGCGAAGACGCCCGCGATTTTGACGATGCGGTGTATTGCGAGCCAGCCAAAGTCGGACGCGGCAAAGGCTGGCGTTTGCTGGTGGCCATTGCCGATGTGAGCCACTATGTGCAAACCGGCAGTGCCATTGACATCGATGCCTACGACCGCGCCACCAGCGTGTATTTCCCGCGCCGTGTGATACCCATGCTGCCCGAGAAATTGTCCAACGGCCTGTGTTCTCTCAACCCGGATGTGGACCGTTTGTGCATGGTGTGTGACATGCTGGTCAACGCCAAGGGCGATGTGCATGCCTACCAGTTTTATCCGGCGGTGATGCACAGCCATGCACGTTTCACGTACACCGAAGTCGCGGCCATTTTGGGCAACACCCGCGGGCCAGAAGCGGCCAAACGCAAGGAGCGTGTCACCGACCTGATGAACCTGCAAGACGTTTACAAAGCGCTGCTGGCTTCTCGTGCGGTGCGTGGTGCTGTGGACTTTGAAACCACAGAGACGCAAATCGTCTGTGATGAAAGTGGCCGTATTGAAAAGATCGTGCCCCGCGTGCGCAACGAAGCGCACCGCCTGATCGAAGAGGCCATGCTGGCAGCCAACGTCTGCAGCGCCGACTTCATCCAGCAAGGCAAGCACCCCGGCCTGTTCCGTGTGCACGAAGGCCCGACGGCCGAGAAAAAAGACATTTTGCGCAACTACCTCAAGGCCATGGGTTTGGGCTTGAGCATCAGCGACGATCCGCACACCAGCGAGTTCCAAAAAATTGCCCAAGCGACCAAGGACCGCCCGGACGCGCAGCAGATCCACACCATGCTGCTGCGCTCCATGCAGCAGGCCATCTACACCCCGGTCAACAGCGGGCACTTTGGCTTGGCCTACGAGGCTTACACCCACTTCACCAGCCCGATCCGGCGCTACCCGGATTTGTTGGTGCACCGGGTTATCAAGGCGATTTTGCTGGACCGCAAATACACGCTGCCCAGCTTGCCCGTGCCCGGTGAGGCACATGCCAAGCTGACCAAGCGTCTTGAAAAAAGCCGTGCAGCCAAAGGCGATGCGCCAGAATCGTCTGCGCCACGGGTGCGCATGTCGGCCGCCGACCAACGCGCCTGGGAGGCCGCGGGCCTGCATTGCAGTGCCAACGAGCGCCGTGCCGATGAAGCCAGCCGCGATGTGGAAGCCTGGCTCAAGTGCAAATACATGCGTGAGCACTTGGGTGAGGAATACAGCGGTGTGGTGTCTGCGGCCACCAGCTTCGGCATCTTCGTGACTTTGGACACCTTGTATGTCGAGGGGTTGGTGCACATCACCGAGTTGGGCGGCGAGTATTTCCGCTTTGACGAGTTGCGACAGGAGTTGCGCGGCGAGCGCACCGGCATTCGATACGCCATCGGCAGCAGGGTGCAGGTGCAGGTCAGCCGGGTGGATCTGGACGGGCGCAAGATCGACTTCCGGTTGGTGACTGCGGGCGATGATTTGGTGCCGCGTGCCATGCGCGACAAAGGCGTATCGGCCCTTGCAGAAGGCGGGCGCGACAAGAAGAGGGGTGCCCAAGATCGCCGAATGGCCGATGCTGAGCGCAACCGCTCGCCGATTCAGGCGCTCAAGACTTCGGTGAAAAAAGCGGCTGCCAAGAAAAAAGGCCCGAGGACCACCATGCCCCGACGCTGAAGCTTTTTAGGCCAACCGCTGGGCCAGTCGGCTGGCGGTGAGTGCCTTGCCTGGTGGCCAGTCATCTGCCACTTGCCCGTGCTGAGCCACCGCCGCGCAGGCGGCTTCGAAGGTGTTTTGGCCTTGCGCCATGCGCGCGCCTACCAGCCCGGCCAACACATCGCCGGTGCCGCCAATGGCCAGCCGGCCATTGCCCGTGATGTTGATGCGCGGCGTTCGTCCTGGCGCGGCAATCACGGTGCCTGAGCCCTTCAGGGCCACGATGCATTGGAAGCGCTCGGCCAGTTCTTGTGCTGCTTTCAAGCGGTCGTTTTGCACCTGCTGCGTGTTGCAGCCCAGCAAGCGGGCGGCCTCCAGCGGGTGGGGTGTTATGACGGTGGCTTGTGTTGCCGCGTGCGCAGACCGCTGGCGCAGCGCGTCTTGAAGTGCGCTGTCTTGCGCCACGGCATTGAGGCCATCGGCGTCCAGCACCAGACCGCTACTGCGCTGCAGCACCTCGGGCAAGACCGCTTGCACAGCGGTGCCTCCACCACAGCCGCACACCACATGCAGTTTTTCAAGCGCCAGCCGCTCGAATTCGCGTTGCATCACATCAGGCGGTGCGTTGTCGCTGGTTTGTCCAGACATCAGGCTCAAAATGACACGACCCGCACCCGCATGCAAGGCCGCTGTCGCCGCCAAAATGGCCGCGCCAGTCATGCCCATACCGTTTGTGTACATGCCTTCGCCGCCAATCACCGCCACATCACCGTGGCTGCCTTTGTGGCTGGCGTGGGGCTTGGGCGCAGCAGAGTAAGGGGCATTGAGCCAGGCCAGTGGCGGGACGCTGTGCTGGCTTGGGAGATAGCCCAAGTCTTCTAGCCAAATTTGGCCGCTGGCGTCGCGCCAATGCCCCATGAGCAAACCGGCTTGCACGGCGATGAGGCTCAGGGTGTGGTCGGCCTGCACAGCCAAGGTGTCTCCACTGTTGCCGCCATCAAGCCACTGGCCCGATAGCGGGTTCAGCCCAGTAGGCGCGTCGATGGCCAGCACCTTGGCAGCGCAGTTTTTTATGGCCTGCACGCAGGCCTGCAAATCAGCGCTCAAGGGTCTTGTGGCTCCGATGCCCAGCAAGGCGTCGATACAAAGATCCTGCGCATCCATCTGTTGCAGCCAATCGGTGGGCGCGCTGAATTGAATGCGCACGCCGGCCAGCTGCGCACGTTGCAAGGCCGCTTGCGCATCTTCAGGGCCGGGACCCGGTGAGACGAGCAGGCTGACCACCACCTTTTTGCCCCATTGGTGCAGGTGCAAAGCCGCCTCCAGGCCGTCGCCGCCGTTGTTGCCTGGTCCTGCGGCGACCCAGATACGCCGAGCATGCGGTGCCAAGGCCAAGGCCAGTTTGGCGCAGGCAAGGCCAGCGCTTTGCATCAGAGGCGTAGGGTTGAGGGCCTGAAGCAGCGGCTCCAGCTGCCGCACCTGCGCAGGCCCCAGGATGGGCCAGTCGTGTGAGCGGCTCAGGGTGTGCATGAAGTCAGTGATGTTGCAGCAGGGGCTCGAGCAACAAGGCCAGTTGCAAAATGGTGTCGTCGTGCATGGCGGCATGCCAAGCCATCAAGCCCACGGGCAATTCGCCCGGTGCGTGGCAGGGCAGAGAGATGCCGCAGCCATCCAATGTGTTCACGGCGCTGGTGTTGCGCAGCAGCAAACTGTTGACTCGAAAAAACTCAGCATCGCGCTCGGGACCAGGGGCGACTTCGCTGATTTTCGGTGCCGTGATCGGGGTGGTGGGCGACAGGACGGCGTCGTAGCCGACCAATGCGGTTTCGACCCGTCGTATCCATTGCTGGCGCACTTGCACCAAATCCATGTATTCGTGGGCTTTCATGCTGGCGCCGCGCAACAGGCGATGGGCCACACGCGGGTCGTAGCGTTCAGCATCGCGGCCGAGCAGCTCGCGATGCCAGGCAAAGCCTTCGGCCGGGCTGAAGCCGCCGGTGCTCATCATGGGTGCCAATTCGTTCAGTTCTGTCAGCGCGATCTCGTCGATGCGTGCGCCGGCTGTCCGAAGCGCGTTGAGGCTGCGCTCAAAAGCCTGCGTCACGTTGTTGTCCATGTCGTTTTGCATCAGGTTTTGCACCACGGCCAAGCGGTACCCTTGCAGTGGGCGCAGCCCACGGGGGACTGCCCTTGCAGAAAGAATTTCGTGGGCCAAAATCGTGTCGCGCACCGTGCGCGTCATGGCGCAAATGGTGTCCAGAGTGGTGGACAAGGGGATGGCCCCATGCGTTGGGACACGCCGGGCGGTGTTTTTGAAGCCCACGATGCCATTCAGGGCAGCAGGCACACGGATCGAGCCGCCCGTGTCTGAACCCAGCCCGATGAAGGCGGCACCAGACGCCACCGACACGGCCGCGCCTGAGCTGGAGCCACCCGGCACATGGGGCTGCCCGGGGGGGCCAACAGCGCGGTCACTTTGGGCATCCCAAGCCGCCGGCGTGCCGTGGTGCGGGTTGGTGCCTACGCCCGAAAAAGCAAATTCGACCATGTTGGTGCGCCCGATCAGGCCGGCGCCTGCCGCACGCAAACGCGCAACTGCGGCGGCATCTTGCTGGGCGGGCAGGCTGTTTTGCAAAACCAGTGACCCCGCCGCCGTGCTCTGCCCTTGGACATCAAACAGATCCTTGATGGAGACCGCCAGACCAGCCAAGGGTTTGGCGTTCCCTTGCGCTTGGGCTGCGGCGCGCAAGAGTGAATCGGGGGTCAACTGCGTGAACACGTGTTCACAAGCTGGACTTTGGGCCACAGCCAAACAGGCCTGCGCCACCGCTTGGGCTTGTTTCTCGCCCGACAAAATGGCTTGACGGGTGGCAATCAGATCAAATTTCATGGCTGGCACGCTCTTATTTGGAGTCAAGATGCTATAATCGTAAGGCTTTGCTGAGTGCAGCTTCTGCTCTTTTTAGATGTCTTGTCAAACAAGCTCTTTTAATTGCATTGCGCAAGCCGAGTTGGGCTCATCGAGTTCAAACGCGAATCCGTCCTGACAAGGTGTTTCCTGCTGTTTTTTTTGGCTGCAGGCGATCATTGGACTGGATTTTAGACCTAACCTTTGGAGTATTTTATGTCCGTTACCATGCGCGAAATGCTGGATGCTGGTGTCCATTTTGGTCACCAAACCCGCTTCTGGAACCCCAAGATGGCCCCGTTCATCTTCGGTCACCGCAACAAAATTCACATCATCAACCTGGAAAAATCGCTGCCGATGTTCCAGGACGCGATCAAATTCGCCAAGCAGTTGTCGGCCAACCGTGGCACCATTTTGATGGTGGGCACCAAGCGCCAAGCCCGTGATCTGGTGTCGGCTGAAGCCCAGCGCGCTGGCGTGCCATTCGTTGACCAGCGTTGGTTGGGCGGTATGTTGACCAACTTCAAAACCGTCAAGACCTCCATCAAGCGCCTCAAAGACATGAAGGCGCAACAAGAAGTTGGCCTCGAAAGCCTGAGCAAAAAAGAGCAGTTGATGTTCAAGCGCGAGATGGAAAAGCTCGAAAAAGACATCGGTGGCATCCAAGACATGGCGGCTTTGCCTGATGCCATCTTTGTGATTGATGTCGGTTACCACAAAATCGCCATCTCGGAAGCCAAAAAATTGGGCATTCCATTGATCGGTGTGGTTGACACGAACCATTCGCCCGAAGGCATTGACTACATCATCCCCGGTAACGACGACTCGGCCAAGGCCGTGGCCTTGTACGCCCGTGGCATCGCTGACGCCATCATCGAAGGCCGTGCCAATGCCGTCAACGACGTGGTCAAGGCTGTGACCGAAGGTGACGAAGAGTTCGTCGAAGAAGCCAACGCTTCTGCCTGAGTTGCCAAAACTCGATGAAAGGGGCTTTGTGGCCCCTTTTTTTTAATCTGACTTTTAGACTGAATACGGAGAAATCAAATGGCTGCAATTACCGCAAGCATGGTCGCTGAACTGCGCGCAAAAACCGACGCCCCCATGATGGAGTGCAAAAAAGCCCTGACCGAAGCCGAAGGCGACATGGTCAAAGCCGAAGAGCTGTTGCGCGTGAAGCTGGGCACCAAAGCTGGCAAGGCCGCTTCGCGCGTGACCGCCGAAGGCGTGGTGACCAGTTTCGTGAGCGGCACTACGGGTGCCATGATCGAAGTGAACTGCGAAACCGACTTCGTGACCAAGAATGACAGCTTCCTGGCTTTGGCCAACGCAGCGGCCAAATTGGTCGCTGAGCACAACCCCGCTGACCTGGCTGCCTTGGGCGCGTTGCCTTACAGCCAGGACAGTTTCGGCCCCACACTGGAAGACGTGCGCAAAGGCCTGATCGGCAAGATCGGTGAAAACATGAGCTTTCGCCGTTTCAAGCGCGCAGCGGGTGCGGCCAAGATTGCCAACTACTTGCACGGCACCCGCATCGGTGTGTTGGTCGAGTTCGACGGTGACGAAACCGCTGCCAAAGACGTTGCCATGCACGTCGCCGCCATGAAGCCTGTGTCCTTGACCAGCGCCGAAGTGCCAGCCGATCTGATCGAAAAAGAGCGTTCAGTGGCTGCAGCCAAGGCTGCTGAATCGGGCAAGCCTGCGGACATCGTGACCAAAATGGTTGAAGGCTCTGTTCAGAAATACCTCAAAGAAGTGTCCTTGTTCAACCAGTCTTTCGTCAAGAACGACAAGCAAACCGTGGAGCAAATGCTCAAGGCTGCAGGCACGAGCGTTCACGCCTTCACTTTGTATGTGGTGGGTGAGGGCATTGAGAAGAAGGTTGACGACTTCGCCGCTGAAGTGGCTGCCCAAGTGGCGGCGGCCAAAGGCGCTGCCTGAGCGCTTTGCACTCCTGAGTTGCCGTTTCATCGTCCACATTGATTTTCAAGGAACCCGTCATGTCTTCTCCCAAGCCAGCCTTTAAGCGTATTTTGCTCAAGCTGTCGGGGGAGGCCTTGATGGGGGACGATGCTTTTGGCATCAACCGCGCCACCATCGTGCGCATGGCCGAAGAGATCGCTGAAATCACGCGCCTGGGTGTCCAGGTGGCGGTGGTGATCGGTGGCGGTAACATTTTCAGAGGTGTGGCGGGCGGCTCAGTCGGTATGGACCGCGCCACCGCTGACTACATGGGCATGTTGGCCACGGTGATGAACTCTTTGGCCTTGGCCGATGCCATGGACAAAGCGGGTTTGACAGCGCGTGTCATGTCGGCCATTGGCATTGACCAAGTGGTTGAGCCCTACGTTCGCCCCAAGGCTTTGCAGTACCTTGAAGAGGGCAAAGTGGTGGTGTTCGCTGCGGGTACAGGCAACCCGTTTTTCACCACCGACACGGCTGCGGCCTTGCGTGGTGCCGAGATCGGGGCAGAAATGGTGCTCAAGGCCACCAAGGTCGATGGTGTGTACACCGCCGATCCGAAAAAAGACCCCTCTGCCACGCGCTACAGTGAAATCAGTTTTGACGAAGCGATTTCTCGCAATCTGGGCATCATGGATGCCACCGCCTTTGCTTTGTGCCGCGACCAGAAGTTGCCCATCAAGGTGTTTTCGATCATCAAGAACGGCGCTTTGAAGCGCGTGGTTCTGGGCGAAGACGAAGGCACCTTGGTTTATGCTTGAGCCCGTTCTGACGAGGAGAACCCGATGACCATTGCAGACATCAAGAAAACAAGTGAAACCAAAATGGAGCAGTCCATTTCGGCGTTCAAAAACAACCTGACACGCATCCGCACGGGGCGCGCCAACCCAGCTTTGCTGGACACCATCCATGTGGACTATTACGGTTCGCTGGTGCCTTTGTCGCAAGTGGCCAATGTGTCCTTGATGGACTCGCGCACGATCAGCGTGCAGCCGTGGGAAAAAAGCATGGCGGCCAAGATCGAGAAAGCCATCCGAGAGAGCGAGTTGGGTCTGAATCCCGCCTCCCTGGGTGAGTTGATCCGTGTGCCGATGCCCGCCATGAGCGAAGAGCGCCGTAAGGAAATGACCAAGCTGGCACGAACTGAAGGTGAGAACGCGAAGATCGCCATTCGCAATCTGCGCCGTGATGCCAACGAATCGGTGAAAAAGCTGGTCAAAGACAAAGAGGCTTCTGAGGACGATCAAAAACGTGCCGAAGCGGACATCCAAAAACTGACCGACAAGCGCATGACCGAGATTGATCAGCTGGTGACGGCCAAGGAACAAGAGATCATGGCGGTTTGAGTTTGAATCCCAAGCCGTGCCTGGACACGGCCTGAATGGCCGCCCCTTGGCGGCCTTTTTTTTCTGGAGAATCCATGCTCAAACAAAGAATCGTCACCGCCCTGGTTTTGCTGGCTTTGTTGCTGCCCGCATTGTTTGCCATTGATCCTTGGCCCTTCAGAATTCTGACCTTGGTCCTCATCATCGCAGCCGCATGGGAATGGGGAAGACTCAATTCTGTTGGTGCAGTGCAGGCTTGGCTGGGGGCGGGGGCCTGTTTGATCGCTTGTGCTTGGGCGCAGTACGGAGGCTGGGTGCAATCAACACTCCCGCAGTTGTGGCTTTTTGCTGGTGCCATGTGGGTTTTGTTGGGGGCTTGGATGGTCCAACGTGGGGTGCCCGGTTGGGCGCTTTGGCCTCGCGCACTTCGCTGGTGGGCCGGTTTGTTTTTGCTGGCACTGGCTTGGTTGGCGCTGGCTCAAGCCCACATGAGAGGGGTGAATTTTTTGTTGTCGGTCTTGGTTTTGGTGTGGGCCGCCGATGTCTTCGCTTATTTCTTCGGGCGCAAATTTGGCGGCCGTTTTTTCGCAGTCAAATTGGCACCCGCCATCAGTCCCGGTAAAAGTTGGGAAGGTGTTTTCGGTGGCATGCTGGGTGTGCTGCTGGTGGCCTGCGCGTGGGTTATTTTTGACCAGGAAACTGGCAGCAGGGGCCTCAGTTTTTACAGCCTCTTGCTGGCCAAAGGCTGGTGGCTCATGGTGCCCGCCTTGTTCTTCATGTCGGCCATGAGTGTGGTGGGGGATTTGGTGGAGTCCCTGGTCAAACGCAGTGCCGGCATGAAAGACAGCTCGGGCTTGCTGCCTGGTCATGGGGGGGTGTTGGACCGTATCGACGCTTTGCTGCCCACCTTGCCTTTGGCTATGATGTTGGTGGCCTGGATTTGATGTGGAGAAGGCAGACATGAAGACGCAACAATGCATCACCATTTTGGGCTCAACGGGCTCCATCGGCACCAGCACGCTCGACGTGCTCAGCCGCCATCCGGGCCAGTACCGCATCCATGCTCTGACGGCATCGAGCCAGGTCGAGTTGATGTTGGCCCAGTGCGCCAAATTCCAGCCCGAGGTGGCGGTGATGGTGCAAGAGTCTGCTGGCCGGCAGCTGGCAGATCGCGTTCGGGCCGAGGGCTTGCCGGTGCAAGTGCGTTGGGGTGCTGCCGCGTTGGATGAGGTAGCCTCGGCCCCGCAGGTGGATGCCGTGATGGCGGCCATTGTGGGGGCTGCAGGTTTGTCGCCATGCATTGCAGCGGCCCGCACTGGCAAGCGGCTGATGTTGGCCAACAAAGAAGCCTTGGTGGTGGGTGGCGAGGTGTTCATGGGCGCGGTTCGGGAGGGGGGCGCTTTGCTGCTGCCAATCGACAGCGAGCACTCGGCCATTTTCCAGTCCTTGCCTGAAGACCCTGCCAGCTGGCAGCGGCGGGTGCAAAAGATCATCCTGACCGCCTCGGGTGGACCGTTTCGAACCCGCGATCCGCGCACACTCAGAGATGTGACACCCGAGCAAGCCTGCGCGCACCCCAACTGGGTCATGGGGCGCAAGATTTCGGTGGATTCCGCCACCATGATGAACAAGGCACTGGAGGTGATCGAGGCGCGTTATTTGTTTGGCATGTCTCCCGAGCAATTGGAGGTGGTGATTCACCCGCAAAGCGTCATTCACTCCATGGTGCAGTACCGCGACCATTCGGTGGTGGCGCAGTTGGGTACGCCCGACATGCGCGTGCCGATTGCCTATGGCCTGAGCTGGCCAGAGCGCATCGAGTCCGGTGCGAGTGCGTTGGACTTCCATGCCTTGGCCGCCATGACCTTTGAGGCCATGGACGAGCCCGAGCACTTGTTGCGCTTTCCCGGGCTGGGGCTGGCTTGGGAAACTTTGCGTGGGGTGCACGGCAGTTGCGCCGTCTTGAATGCGGCCAATGAGGTGGCCGTGGATGCTTTCTTGAACAAGCGCATTCGTTTTGACCAAATCCATGACGTCAACCGTGCCACTTTGGATGGCGTGGTGAGCGTCCCGCCGGTGAATTTGGAAGATTTGCTGGCCCTGGACAAGCAAAGCCGCTTGCAGGCCGAGCAGGTTTTGAAGCGTATCGCCTGAAAAGTCCTGTTCTTGAGGCCTAGAGCATCTCCGTCAGGGGGCTGTCCTGATGTATTATCTTTCGATGCTTTTGCCTTGTATTTCGTAACACGCCAGCGCTCTCGATTTGCGTTGCTTTCAGGTCCCATAGGCCTGTTGCGTATACGCTGGTGAGCTTTTCAAAGTCTGATTTTCAAACCTGAAAATGGCTCTGTTTTTTGAACGATTGCACCATGATCTTTTCTGATTTTCGCCGCACAGCCCTGCCTTTTGCTCTTAAGGCCTTGGCCTGTGCCACGCTGACTCTACCTGCTTGGGCGGTTGATCCTTTCACGGTACGCGACATCCGTGTTGAAGGTTTGCAGCGCATCGAACCCGGGACCGTTTTTGCATCTTTGCCTTTCAGGGTTGGCGATCGTTACTCAGACGACAAAGGTGCGGCGGCCATTCGTGCTTTGTTTTCCTTGGGCTTGTTCAAGGATGTGCGACTTGAAACCCAAGGTGATGTTTTGGTCGTCGTGGTTCAAGAGCGGCCCTCTGTGGCTTCGGTTGAATTCATCGGTCTCAAAGAATTTGACAAGGATGTTTTGCTGCGGGCCTTGAAAGATGTCGGGTTGGCGGAGGGGCGTCCTTTTGACAAAGCCTTGGCCGATAAGGCTGAACAAGAGCTCAAACGCCAATACATCAGCCGCAGCTTGTACGGGGCCGAGGTGGTGTCCACTGCGACCCCCATTGACCGCAACCGCGTCAATCTGAGCTTCACGATCACTGAAGGTGGGCCAGCCAAAATTGGGCAGATCGAAATCGTGGGGAACAAGGCCTTCAAGGACGAAACCTTGCGTGACCAGTTCAACCTGGACACCGGTGGCTGGATGAGTTGGTACACCAAATCTGACCGTTATGCGCGAACCAAACTCAATGCAGACCTTGAGGCCTTGCGATCGTTTTATCTGTCGCGCGGTTACCTAGAATTCCGCATCGACTCCACGCAGGTGGCCATGTCGCCCAACAAACAGGAAATGTCGATCACCATCAACATCACCGAAGGTGAGCGCTTTGTGATCTCTGGCGTCGAGCTCGGTGGCAATTACCTGGACCGTGACGAAGAGTTCAAGTCCTTGATCAAAATTGCAGTCGGCAAGCCCTACAACGCCGAGACAGTGACCGAAACGACCAAAGCCTTCACCGATTACTTCGGTAAATTTGGTTTTGCGTTTGCAAGGGTCGAAGCCAAGCCCGAGATTGACCGCAAAAACAACCGAGTGAAGTTCGTGTTGCAGGCGGAGCCTTCACGCCGTGCATATGTGCGCCGAATTCAGGTGGCTGGCAATGACCGCACCCGCGATGAAGTCATTCGGCGTGAATTCCGGCAACTCGAAGCCGCTTGGTACGACGGCGACAAGATCCGCTTGTCGCGAGACCGCGTCGATCGTTTGGGTTACTTCACCAATGTGAATGTCGAGACCGTCGAGGTGCCGGGTGCACCCGATCAGGTGGACCTGTTGTTCACAGTGGCTGAAAAGCCCACGGGCAGCATTTCTTTGGGTGCCGGATTTTCATCGGCCGAAAAGGTGGCGCTGAGCTTTGGCATTCGACAGGAAAACGCCTTTGGTTCTGGCAATTACCTGGCCGTTGAAGTCAACACCAGCAAATTCAACCGCAATTTGGTGCTCAGCACCACCGACCCTTACTTCACCCAAAACGGCATTTCCAGAACAGTGGACATTTTCCACCGCACCACCCGACCTTATTTGGGCG
>NZ_CALBEX010000245.1 GCF_937889215.1 uncultured Limnohabitans sp. | reverse complement strand
CGAAACCTCGCCCGCCGAACGCCCGAACACGTTGGCGTTGATGGCCACCTCGCGCATCATGTCGCGGCGGTTGATCTGGTTGGAGCCGGTGGTTTCGCTCACTTGGGCCACCTGGCCCAGGCGCACGATGCGCGGACTGTCATCGGCAGCGGCCCCCACGATGAAGGGCAGTCGCTCCAAGTCTTGTGGGCTGTTGCGCGCTTCGGGGGCGAGGCGCACCTTCACGTCGTAAGTCTGGTCGTCCGGAGCGCGCCAGTTGCCCACGGTTTGACCCGCCACCAGAATGCGCAAAGGGCCGGCGAGTTGCGCCGTGCCCAGGCCCAAGTCTGAGGCCGCGTCGCGCAGCACTTCGATCCCGATGACGGGTTTGTTGGGCTTCACGCTGGAATCCAGATCGACCAGGCCAGGGATGCCCTGCACCTTGGCCATAGCCAACAGGGCCAAGCGCTCCAGCTCTTGTTGGTCAGGGCCTTGCAGCGAAAACTCCACTTGTTTGTTGCCGCCGATCGCGTCGAGCAAGCCGGCGTGCGTGACCGCGATCCCGGGCACTTGTTTCAGGCGTTCGCGCAGCACGTCAGACATCTGGTCGGCGCTGCGGCTGCGTTGTTTGCGGTCCACCAGGCGGATGTACAGGTTGACGTTGTTTTTGCCCTGCGCGTTCGCGGTGTTGATGGTGCTGACGGTGTAGCGCACCTCTGGGAAGTCGCGCAAGATGGCCTCGACCTGGCGGGTTTTCGCTTCGGTGGCTTCGAGCGAGGTGCCCACCGGGGTTTCGAACTTGACCGAGGTTTCAGAAAAATCAGCTTTGGGCACGAACTCGGTGCCCAGCAGCCGGGTCATGAACAGGCTGGCCACAAAAATGCCCAGCGCCAGCAAGACGGTGGATTTTTTGTGCACCAGCGCCCAGCGCAAGATGCCTTGGTAGCCATCGGCCAGACGCTCGGTGCCCCGGTCAAACCAGCCGGTCACGCGGCCTATGCTGTTGTTGTACCAGCCCACGGGCGCTTGATTTTTGCCATGCGCGTCGATGGCCGGGTCGTGCCAAATGCTCGACAGCATCGGGTCCAAGGTGAAGCTGACGAACATCGAGATCATCACGGCCGCCACGATGGTGATGCCGAATTCGTGGAAGAACTTGCCGATGATGCCTTCCATGAAATCAATCGGCAAAAACACCGCCACGATGGACAAGGTGGTGGCCAGCACGGCCAGGCCAATCTCTTGGGTCCCCTCCAACGAGGCGCGGTAGGCGCTTTTGCCCATTTGCACATGGCGCACGATGTTCTCGCGCACCACGATGGCGTCGTCGATCAGCAGGCCCACACACAGGCTCAGCGCCATCAGCGTGATCATGTTGATGGTGAAGCCGAACAGCTGCATGAACATGAAGGTGCCAATCAGCGAGATCGGCAGTGTCAGGCCCGTGATGACGGTGGAGCGCCAGGAGTTGAGGAACAAAAACACGATCAGCACCGTGAGGATGGCCCCTTCGATCAGGGTTTGGCGCACGTTGTTCACCGACACGCGGATGGGCCGCGAGTTGTCGGTGATGGGCTCAAGCCGCAGGCCCGGCGGCAGCTGACCCTGCAGCTCGGCCACGGCTTTGATCAGACCGTCGACCACTTGGATGGTGTTTTCATCTTGCGACTTTTGCACCGACATCAAGAGCGTGCGTTGGCCGTTGTACAGCGCCAGGTTTTCCAGCTCTTGTGCGCCGTCTTGCACCGTGGCCACTTGCGACAAGCGAATGGGGGTGCCGTTTTTGCGCGCCACAATGATGCGGCCAAAATCTTCTGGCCTTTCCATGCGCGAGCTGATCTGCACGATGCGCTCTTGCTGCAGCGAGCGGATGGCCCCGACTGGCAAGTCTTGGTTTTCGTTGCGCACGGCCGCAACCACTTGGTCGGCCGAGACGCCAAAGGCCTCCATGGCGGCCGGTTGCAGGTACAGGTTGATCTCGCGTTTGCTGCCACCGACCAAGCTGACCGAGCCCACGCCGCGCACGTTTTCGAGGCGTTTTTTGAGCACCTGTTCAGACCAATTGGTCAGCTCGACTGCGTTGAGTTGATCGCCCACGGGGATAACCGCCAGCGACCACACAGCTCGGCTGGCTGGATCAAAGCGCAACACCCGGGGTTCTTTGACTTCGGCCCGCAGCAAGGGGCGCAAGGAGGCGACTTTTTCGCGCACATCTTCGGCGGCTTTGCGGCCATCGATTTGCAGTTGAAATTCAATCACGACCACCGACTGGTTTTCGTAGCTGCGCGAGATCAGGGCGCTGATGCCGGCGATCGAATTGACGCCTTCTTCGATTTTTTTGGAGACTTCGCTCTCCACAATTTCGGGCGATGCGCCGGGGTATTCGGTGCTGATGACCACCACTGGAAAATCGATGTTCGGGAACTGGTCGACCTTCAGGCGCTGAAACGAAAAGATGCCCAGCACCACCAGGGCCAACATGACCATGGTGGCAAACACGGGGTTTTGCAGACTGACGCGGGTGAACCACATGCTGTTGACCTTTTACTTCGCGGCGTTGGCTGGGGTGGCTGGCTTGGCCAATGCGTCGGGGCTAACGCTCGTGAACTTGGCTTGAACCCCTTCGCGCACCGCGCCCACGCTGGCGGACAGCACTTGCGCGCCTTCGGACAAGCCCTTCACGGCTACCCAGCTTTGCTGGGTACCTTCGCTGCGCACACCGGTCTGCACCGTGATGTGTCGCACTTGGCCGTCTTGCACCACCTGCACATAGGGCTGCGGTTTGTCGGTGCGCACGCTGCCCACCGGCACCGCCAGCACCTGCAGATTTTGTGTGCCCAAGCTGCCTTGGGCAAACAGACCCTGGCGCAAGCCCTCGCGACCGGCGATGCCCAGGTAAATCACGATGCTGCGGCTGCCCATATGGGCGCTGGGGTTGATGCGCAAGACTTTGGCCATGACCGGCTCGTCCACGCCCTCGACCTGCAGCTTCGCCGTCATGCCCACGCGCACGCGGCTGGCGTCTTCGGGTGTCAGGGCCGCTTCCATTTCGAGCTGCGAGAGGTTGATCACCTCAATCAACCGGGCCTCCACGGCCACACGCTCTCCCGGCTGCACCAAGCGCTGCGCCACCACGCCCGACAAGGGCGAGCGCAGCGTGGCATCGGTCAATGATTTTTGGGCCAAGTCCAAGCCCGCCAGCGCCGCCGCATGGGTGGCCTTGGCTCCGTTCAGGCTGGCCTGCGAGGTGAGCAGGGCGGTTTGCGAGATGAAGCCCTGGTTCACCAGCGCCTGGTTGTTGTCGAACTGGCGCTGGGCAATCTCCAGCTGGGCACGCGCCGCAGCCGCTTGCTGCTGCGCTTGGCGCACACGCGCCTGGTATTCGGTCGGATCGACTTGGGCGATCACTTGACCTGCCTGCACGCGGTCGCCCTCGCGCACGCTCAGGGTTTGCAACTCACCCGCCACACGGGCTTTGACGAAGGCGCTTTGGCTGGCCTTCAGAGGCCCCGATACCGCGATGCCCAAGCTCAGGGTTTGGCTCTGAGCGGTGAACACGTCGGAGCTGGCCAGCTCAATACTGGGCACGGCGGGGGTCGTGGCCAGGGGCAGGTCTTTGGCAGCCTGGCGTTGGCTGGCCCAGCGGGCACCACCCGCCAAAAGCGCGGCCACGGCCACGGCCGACAAGATCCAAAGGGTCGATTTTTTCATGAGGTGTGAGACGGAAAAAAATAAAGCGGTCAGTGCCGCGACAAGCCGTTGACCAGCAGCTGGGCGTGCTGCGAGATGAAAGCTGCTGGATCGATCTGTTCATGGCTGGGGCAGCACGGCCCCATGGAGTGTTTCCACATGACCAAAAACAACAGCGGGGCCATGAAAGAGTGCACGGCCAGCTCGACATCCACAGCGCGAAACTCGCCTTGGTCAATGCCCTTTTGCAAAGCGTTGCGCACCAAGGCGTGGCCGGGTTCGATCACTTCGGTCCGGTAAAACAGCGCCAGGTCGGGAAAGTTGCTGGCTTCGCTCATGACCAGTTTGGAGATGCCCGAGGCTTTGGTGTCGCCGTAGCGGTGCCACCACTGCAGCATCATCCACTCCAGCAACTCGCCGGCGCTGCCCTGAAAATGGGCCACTTCGACCGCGCCTTGGTTCACTGGCTCGATGATGCTGGCACGCACCACGGCTTTGAACAGGTCTTCTTTGCTTGGGAAGTACAAAAACAAGGTGCCCTTGGACACGCCGGCTCGAGCGGCCACTTCTTCCATGCGGGTGGCGGCAAAGCCTTTTTCCACGAACAAGTCGAGCGCGGCTTCGAGCAATTCGCCCGGACGGTCTTGTTTGCGGCGTTCGCGTTTATGGGGGGAGAGAAGGTCTGCGGTGTTCACACAATAATTTAATGACTGACTGGTTATTAATGTAAGCCCTGAGCGGGTCTGTCGTCAAGGTGTTGGCGCACGCAAGGCCTTTAAAGAAAAGAAAAGGGGCCGAAGCCCCTTGTTCTGTGCATGCGCCTTGGCAGGCGGCGGGCGGCTCAATAAAACGCCTGCAGCCCGGTTTGGGCGCGGCCCAAAATCAGCGCGTGCACATCGTGTGTGCCTTCGTAAGTGTTCACGGTTTCCAGGTTGATCATGTGGCGAATCACATGGTATTCGTCGTGGATGCCGTTGCCGCCGTGCATGTCTCGCGACATGCGGGCAATGTCCAGCGCCTTGCCACAGCTGTTGCGCTTGATCATGCTGATCATCTCGGGCACGGCTTTGCCCTCGTCCATCAAGCGGCCCACGCGCAGGCAGGCTTGCAGGCCGAGCGTGATTTCGGTTTGCATGTCGGCCAGCTTTTTCTGGATCAGCTGGTTTTGTGCCAAGGGGCGGCCAAACTGGACGCGGTCCAGCGTGTACTGGCGGGCGCGGTGCCAGCAATCTTCGGCAGCGCCGAGTGCGCCCCAAGCGATGCCGTAGCGGGCTTTGTTCAGGCAGCCAAACGGGCCTTTGAGGCCGTTCACGTTGGGCATCAGGTTCTCGGACGGCACAAACACGTCGTCCATCACGATTTCACCGGTGATGCTGGCGCGCAAGCTCATCTTCCCTTCAATTTTCGGAGCAGTCAGGCCCTTCATGCCTTTTTCGAGGATGAAACCGTGGATGGCTTCCTGGCCACCGACGCTGCCGTCTTCGTTCTCGAGCTTGGCCCAGACCACGAAAACGTCGGCGATCGGCGAGTTGGTGATCCACATCTTGGCACCCTTCAAGATGAAGCCGCCATCCACCGGCTTGGCGCGGGTGATCATGCTGGCCGGGTCCGAGCCGTGGTTGGGTTCGGTCAGGCCAAAGCAGCCGACCCACTCGCCTGTGGCCAGTTTGGGCAGGTACTTTTGGCGTTGCGCTTCGGAGCCGTATTCGTTGATGGGGTGCATGACCAGCGAGCTTTGCACGCTGATGGCGCTGCGGTAGCCGCTGTCCACACGCTCGACTTCGCGGGCAATCAGGCCGTAAGCCACGTAGCTCAGACCGGCGCAGCCGTAGCCTTCGATGGTGGAGCCCAAAAAGCCCATGGCCCCGGCTTCGGTCATGATTTCACGGTCAAACTTTTCGTGGCGCGCGGCTTGCAAAACACGGGTTTGCAGGCGCTCTTGGCAGAACGTGTGGGCGGCTTCAACGATGGCGCGCTCGTCATCCGAGAGTTGCTCGCTCAGCAAGAAAGGGTCGTTCCATTGGAAAGTGGGTTTCATTCGGGTTCTCCGGGGTGGGGCTAGATCAACCGGGCAAGTGTGTCATATCCGCATGGCGGCTGAGCCTCATCCTGTCCTGTGCGCGATTGTTGGCGCTTCATGAATAGTTGTCTAATATCGATTACCAATGGATCAATACATTTTTTAAATACATGGAATTCCGACACCTGCGCTATTTCCTCATGTTGGCCGAAGAGTTGCACTTTGGCCGCGCCGCTCAGCGCCTGTCCATCTCGCAGCCGCCCCTGAGCCTGAACATTCAGCAGCTCGAAGCCTCGGTGGGGGCGCAGCTGTTCACCCGCAACAGCCGGGGCGTGCAGCTCACAGCCGCAGGCCAGGCCTTTGTGCCCGCTGCCCGGGCTTTGCTGGCGCAGGCCAGTGCTGCGGCGCGTGAGGCACGCGATGTTGCCGAAGGCCAGTCGGGCCAGCTGCACATCGGTTTTGCCGGCACCATGTTGTATTGCGGCCTGCCGCAAATCCTCAGCCGATTTCAGGCCAGCCACCCGCGTTTGCGCTTGGTGCTGCGCGAGCTGAGCTCGACCGAGCAGTTGTCCGAGCTGCTGCGCGACCGGCTGGATGTCGGCTTTGTGCACACGCCCCGGGTGCCGCCGGGTTTTGAGCAGATTTTGGTGGCCAGCCAGCCCTTGGTGGCGTGTTTGCCCGCCAGCCACCCCATGGCCGGGGCGGCCAGCGTGGGCTTGCATGCGCTGGCCGGGCAAGATTTGGTGGTGGTGTCCAGCACGGTCTCGCCCGATTACCACGAACGCATCGTCATGCTGTGTGAGCAGGCGGGCTGGCTGCCGCCCGTGGTGCACGAGCTGCGCCATTGGCTGAGCGTGGTGTCTTTGGTCTCGCAAGGGCTGGGCGTGGCACTGGTGCCGCAGGCCCTGCAGCAGTCGGCGCTGGCGGGTGCGGTGTTTGTGCCGCTGAGCGAAGTCGATGCCCGTTACGACACCCGCTGCCTGTGGCGCAGCGACCGAGACCAGACGGCGCTGGGGGACTTTGTGCAGGCAGTGCAGGGCGGGCTGGTGCGCGGCGGATAATTCAACCCTGTTTTAAAGGAACCCAGATGACAGAAACTTTGGTTTTGGGCGGCGGCTGTTTTTGGTGCACCGAGGCGGTGTACGTCAAGGTGCGCGGCGTGAGCGATGTGGAGTCGGGCTACTGCAACGGCCAGACCGTCTCACCCACGTACGAGCAGGTGTGCACTGGCCGAACTGGGCACAACGAAGTGGTCAAGCTCGAATACGACCCCGCGCAAGTCAGCACCCGCGAGCTGCTGGAAATCTTCTTTGTCATCCACGATCCGACCACACTCAACCGCCAGGGCAACGACACGGGCACGCAATACCGCAGCGGCATTTACTTCACCGCGCCCGAGCAGGCAGAAGAGGCGCGGGCGATGATCGCCGAGTTGACGGCAGCGAACGCTTTGGGTCAGCCCATCGTGACCGAGGTGCTGCCATTGGCCAACTACAGTGCGGCCGAGGAATACCACCAAGACTTTTTTGAGCGCAACCCCTACCAGGGTTACTGCATGGCGGTGGCCGCGCCCAAGGTGGCCAAGTTCAAGAAAACATTCACCCGGCTGGTGCGCGACTGAGCCGCCGTAACTTTCGTCCGGTCAACGCCAAGGAAACCCATGAACCGCATTGTTTTTTTCATCTTCGCCATGGGCTTGTCCTGGGGGGCGTTGGCCCAACACAGCAAAAAGGAAGTCGAACAAGACATCGCCCGCCACCGCGCCATGGCCGAGGCCCACGCGGCGGCGGCCCAATGCCTGGCGTCCGGCCAAACACCCGACCAGTGCATCAAAGCCCTGCAAACGGCTTGCAAGGGCCTGGCGCTGGGCAAGTACTGCGGCATGAAGCACGCCCATTGATCCGCCTGCCGCCGTGTGCCCGACGTGACCCCGCTGGGTCAGTTGCAGGCTGTGCGCGCCTATCATCGCGGTCATGAATTTCGACCATCCTGTTTTGTCCTCGCTGCTGCCCGTGGTCTTGTTGATCGGCGTGGGTTTCGTGGCCGGGCGTGCGCGGCTCGTGCGGCCCGAGTCGGTGCGCGATTTGTCCAACCTGGTGTTTCTGGTTCTGACGCAGGCCCTGCTGTTTCGCACCATGAGTTCTGTGCACCTGGAGCGCCTGGACATGCGCCCGGTGTTCCAATACTTTTTGGTGGCGGCGGTGCTGTTTTTTGCCATGTTGATGGCCTACGGGCGCGACTCGCGTGCTTCGGTGCTGGCGCTGGCGGGCATCTTCAGCAATACCTTGATGATTGGCGTGCCGCTGATCGGCTTGGCGTATGGGCAGGCGGGTCAGGTCTTGTTGTTCACGCTTATTTCCCTGCATGCGCTGGTGCTGCTGACCATGGCCACCTTGGTGCTGGAGTTGCAAATGGCCCGCGAACAAGCCGCTGCTTCGGGGCACAAAAGTCAGCTGTGGCGCACCGTGGGGCAGGCCATTCGCAGCGCCTTGCTCCATCCGGTTCCTTTGCCCATCATCGTGGGCCTCTTGTATGCGCAAACCGGTTGGGGCCTGCACCCGGTGGTGGACAAACCTTTGCAACTGCTGGGCAGTGCCTTTGGCCCGATTGCCTTGGTGCTGGTGGGCATTACTTTGTCGCAAACCCCCATGGGCAAAAACCTTGCGGCGGCTGTGCGCTTGTCTTGGGTCAAGACCGTGTTGCACCCCGCGTTGATGCTCGCCGTGGGCTGGGCGTTGGGCATGCGCGGTCTGGCCTTGTCGGTGATGGTGGTGGCCGCCGCTTTGCCGATAGGGGCCAACGTGTTTTTGTTTTCCCAGCGTTACCGCAAGGAGGAAGACACCGTCACCGCCGCTGTGGCGGTGTCCACCTTGATGTCTATGCTCAGCATTTCGCTGGCCATGGCCTTGCTGCCGCTGCTGCCAGTTTGATCACGCCGGGCTTGCCCAGCCCATCGCCGCGTGAATCCAGATGTGCCGCGCCTGCTTCAGGGCGCCAGCCGCTCACGCAACCACTGATCGCCCTCTTGCGTGTAACGCAAGCGGTCGTGCAAACGGCTTTTGCGGCCTTGCCAAAACTGCCACTGGTCGGGCACCAGGCGGTAGCCACCCCAGTGCGGCGGGCGCGGGGGCTGGAGCATGAATTGCGCCGCGTATTTGGCAGCGTTGGTCACCAGCACGGTGCGGCCTTCGATGACTTGGCTTTGCGGTGAGGCCCAAGCGCCAATGCGTGAGTCGAGCGGGCGGCTGTGGAAGTAGGCATCGCTGTCTGCGTCGCTGACCTTTTCAACCCGGCCTTCGATGCGCACCACGCGTTCGAGTTCGACCCAATGGAACTGCAGCGCTGCAAAAGGATTGCCCGCCAGTTCTTGGCCTTTTTGGCTGTCGTAATTGGTGTACCAAACGATGCCGCGCTCGTCATAGCCTTTGATCAGCACCACCCGGGTGCTGGGGCGCAAGTTGCTGGCCACAGTGGCCAGCGTCATGGCGTTGGGCTCGGGCACTTCGGCGGCGATGGCTTCTTGCAGCCATTGCTCAAATTGAGCCAAGGGGTTGGCGTGCGAGGCGTTCTCGTTGAGTTCGGCTTTTTCGTAGCTCTTGCGCAGGTCGGCGATGTTCATGGCTGGAGTATATGGATTCGGCTCAGTGAATTCTTCAGCGCCAGGTTTGCGCGGAGTCTTTTGCAGGTCAGTGCCTTCAGGTTCGGTAATTTGTAGGTCGGCGCCTTCAGGTCCGACGTGCGGTAGGTGGATCACAGCCCTTCGAAAATGTCGCTCCGAGGTGGTGCCACTCATTCGGCGTGGCGCAGCAAAGCTGCCAAGGCCCGGTCTTCGATGCCATGGGCGAGCAAACTTTCATAGGTTTGCCGGGCGTAGTCCCGCGTGGTGCCAAAGCGGCCGCAGGCCTGTTGAAAGATCTGCTGGTAAGTTTCGGCAGGCAATTGGCCGGTGAAACTGGGGCTGCTGCGCGGCAGGGTAAAAGCCAGCGCTTTGACGGGGCCTTGGGGCGTGGCGCAGGGCAGCCAGCACGGGGTGTACACGTCCATGGGCATTTCGCGCGCCCACAGCCGGGTCAGCACCTCATCGGCTTGCGCAGGGTCGACGCGGTAAACCACCCCCCGGCAGCTGCCTCCGCGCACCAGCGCAAAGACCAGGCCTGGACAGTCGGGGCTGCCCCGGTTCAGGCGGCTCCACATCTTCAAGGCCCGGTGCCAGCCCCAGACTTGGCTGATGTGCTGCTCTTGTGCCTCGAACTCGGGCCGCCACAACAGCGAGGCATAACCAAACACCCACAAGGCCTGGCCAGCGGCGCACTGCGCTTTGAATTGGTCGAGCAAGGCCGCCTGGAAAACAGGCGGTGCACTCACCGCGCCGGGCTGGAGCGGGTCAATTGAGGGGGTGTTTGTCATGTGCGGCAAAGCTTCATCCAATCTCTCGTGGCCATTTTCGGAGAAAACCAACACACCAAGGCCTCCATGTGGCGATGCGCCCAGAAAGTGAGCCATTTTGACGGTCAAAACATGTGAAAGCCCGGTTGTACCCATTTTGTAACCCAGCAAATGCCTTGTAACAAGGCATCGCGGTTACCATAGTCGATGTAATTTAGTTACAGTTTCCGAACAGGCGCAAGAACATGACACTTCATCCCAGCGTTGCCGCCGTCACGGCCCGCATCACCGAGCGCAGCCGCCTAACCCGCCTGGCCTACTTACAGCAGGTTGATGCCGCGGCCAGCAAAGACCCCGGTGCCCAGCGGCTGGGCTGCGCCAATGTGGCCCACGCCTTTGCCGCCATGCCCGACAGCGACAAAGGCCGCGCCACAGCGCTCGACAAAATTAAGGTGGTTGCCCCGCGTGCGCCCAACATCGGCATCGTCAACGCCTACAACGACCTGCTGTCGGCCCATGCGCCGCTGCAGCATTACCCCGATCTCATCAAAGACGAAGCCCGCCAACTGGGTGCTACTGCCCAAGTGGCGGGTGGCGTGCCCGCCATGTGTGACGGCGTGACCCAGGGCACGCCGGGCATGGAACTGAGCCTGTTCAGCCGCGATGTGATCGCCATGGCCACAGCGGTGTCGCTCAGCCACGATGTGTTTGACGCCGCCCTGATGCTGGGCGTGTGCGACAAGATCGTGCCGGGCCTGCTCATTGGCGCTTTGCAGTTCGGCCATTTGCCCACCGTGTTTGTGCCGGCTGGCCCCATGACCAGCGGCCTGTCCAACAACGCGAAATCCAAGGTGCGCGAACAAGCGGCGCAAGGCTTGGTGGGACGCGCCGAGTTGCTGGAGGCCGAATCGGCCGCCTACCACAGCGAAGGCACTTGCACCTTTTACGGCACCGCCAACAGCAACCAGATGCTGCTCGAAGCCATGGGTCTGCATGTGCCGGGCACGGCCTTCATCAACCCGGGCGAAGGCGTGCGCCAAGAACTGACCCGCGAAGCGGCGCGCACCGTGCTCGATTTGGTCAAGGCCAAAAATTTCACGCCCATTGGCCGCTTGGTCGACGAGCGCTGCATCGTCAACGCCATGGTGGCCCTGCTGGCCACAGGCGGCTCGACCAACCACCTGATCCACTGGGTAGCGGTGGCGCGTGCGGCAGGGATTGTGATCGACTGGGACGATTTTTCTGCCCTGTCGGATGTGGTGCCTTTGCTCACCCGCGTGTACCCCAATGGCAGCGCCGACGTGAACCAGTTCCAGGCCGCAGGGGGGCCGGGCTACGTGATCCGCGAACTGCTTGATGCGGGCCTGATGCATGCCGATGTGCTGACGGTGCGACCTGGTGGTCTGCGTGAATTTACCCGCATCCCTTCTGCCCAAAATGGCCAGCTTGTCTGGCATGAGGCCGGGGTCAGCAAAGACGACACCGTCGTGCGCCCGGCGTCCAGCCCGTTCAGCGCCACGGGTGGCCTGAAATTGCTGCAAGGCAATCTGGGCCGCAGCGTGATCAAGATTTCTGCGGTGCCAGAAGAACTGCACACCATCGAAGCGCCAGCCCGTGTTTTCAGCTCGCAAGACGAGTTGCATGCCGCGTTCAAGGCGGGCGAGCTAGACCGCGACATGGTTTGTGTGGTGCGTTGGCAAGGCCCGCAAGCCAACGGCATGCCCGAGCTGCACAAACTCACGCCGCCTTTGGCCGTGCTGCAAGGCAAAGGTTTTAAGGTCGCGTTGGTTACCGATGGCCGCATGAGCGGCGCGTCGGGCAAAGTGCCTGCCGCCATCCACGTTTCGCCCGAAGCCGCCGCCGGTGGTCCGCTGGCCAAGGTGCAAGACGGCGATTTGATCCGTTTGGACGGCGTGACGGGCACCCTGCAAGTGCTGGTCAATGAGGCCGAATGGGCCGCACGCCCCCTGGCCCAAATGCCCGCCGAGCTGCGCGCCGCCAACGGCGTGGGCATGGGCCGTGAACTGCTTGCCAACATGCGCCGCAACGCGCTCAAAGCCGAAGAAGGAGCCTGCACATGGCTGTGAATCTGAATGGACCCTTGACCGCTCTGCAAGTGATGCAGGACGCCCCCGTGATCCCCGTGATCGTGCTCACCAACGTGGCCCACGCCGTGCCCATGGCCCGCGCCTTGGTGGCTGGCGGCATCCGCATGCTCGAAGTCACCCTGCGCACCCCGCAGGCGCTGGCTTGCATGGAAGCGATTGCCAAGGAAGTGCCCGGCGCGGTGGTGGGGGCGGGCACGGTGCGCAGCGCCGCCGATGCGGCCGCTGCCGCCAAAGCCGGTGCCCGTTTTGCTGTGAGCCCCGGTTACACCCGGGCGGTGGGGCAGGCCTGCCGTGACCACGGTTTGTCGCTCTTGCCCGGG
>NZ_CALBEX010000244.1 GCF_937889215.1 uncultured Limnohabitans sp. | reverse complement strand
GGCCAAGGAAACACCTGCTTTGACCATCAACGCCGTGTGCGGCTCGGGCCTGAAGGCCGTGATGCTGGCCGCGCAAGCCGTGGCCTGGGGCGACAGCGAAATCGTGATCGCAGGTGGCCAAGAAAACATGAGTGCCAGCCCGCATGTGCTGAACGGCAGCCGCGACGGCCAGCGCATGGGCGATTGGAAGATGACCGACACCATGATCGTGGATGGTCTGTGGGACGTGTACAACCAGTACCACATGGGCATCACCGCCGAGAACGTGGCCAAGGTCCACGGCATCACCCGCGACATGCAAGATGCCCTGGCCGCAGGCAGCCAGCGCAAGGCAGCAGCCGCGCAAGAAGCGGGCAAGTTCAAAGACGAAATCGTGGACGTGCTGATTCCTCAGCGCAAGGGCGACGCGCTGGTGTTCAACAGCGACGAATTCATCAACAAAAAAACCAGCCAAGAAGTGCTGGCCGGTCTGCGTCCCGCCTTTGACAAGGCCGGCAGCGTGACCGCAGGCAATGCTTCGGGCATCAACGACGGCGCTGCCGCTGTGATGGTCATGACCGCTAAGAAGGCGGCCGCTTTGGGCCTCAAGCCCTTGGCTCGCATTGCTGCTTTTGGCACCAGCGGTCTGGACCCGGCAACCATGGGCATGGGACCTGTGCCCGCTTCACAAAAAGCGCTGGCCCGTGCGGGCTGGAAGGCCCAGGATGTGGACCTGTTCGAGCTGAACGAAGCTTTTGCTGCGCAAGCCTGCGCCGTGAACCAGGCACTGGACATCGATCCGGCCAAGGTCAACGTCAATGGCGGTGCCATCGCGATTGGTCACCCCATCGGTGCGTCCGGTTGCCGCATTTTGGTGACCTTGCTGCACGAAATGCAGCGCACCCAAGCCAATAAAGGCTTGGCGGCGCTGTGCATCGGCGGCGGCATGGGCGTGTCGCTGGCCATCGAACGCGTTTAACCCACAGCCACTCAGACCCATTGGATTGGCGCACTGCCCAGCGGTATAAGGGCTGCTTATCTGGTTGGTTTGAGTGTGCTCACTTCTTTCACTTCACTCATAAATCAAGGAGACAAACATGAGTCAAAAAGTAGCGTACGTCACAGGTGGCATGGGCGGTATCGGGACCGCGATTTGCCAGCGGCTGCACCAAGATGGTTTCAAGGTCATTGCCGGTTGCGGCCCGACCCGAGACTTCACCAAATGGATCGACGAGCAAAAAGCGCTGGGCTTCACCTTCTACACCTCGGTGGGCAACGTGGGCGATTGGGACTCCACCGTGGCCGCTTTCACCAAAGCCAAAGAAGAACACGGCGTCATTGATGTGCTGGTGAACAACGCCGGCATCACCCGGGACCGCGTGTTTTTGAAGATGACGCGAGATGACTGGGATGCGGTGATCGACACCAACCTGAACTCCATGTTCAACGTGACCAAGCAGGTCGTGCCAGACATGGTCGAAAAAGGCTGGGGCCGCATCATCCAGATCTCGTCGGTCAACGGCAACAAGGGCCAGGCAGGCCAGACCAACTACTCGGCGGCCAAAGCGGGCATGCACGGTTTCTCGATGGCCTTGGCGCAAGAAATGGCCACCAAAGGCGTGACCGTGAACACCGTCAGCCCCGGTTACATCGGCACCGACATGGTCAACGCCATTCGCCCGGATGTGCTGGAGAAAATCGTGGCCACCGTGCCCGTCAAGCGTTTGGGCAAGCCCAGCGAAATCGCCTCCATCGTGGCCTGGTTGGCCAGCGATGAGGGCGGTTACGCCACCGGTGCTGACTTCTCGGTCAACGGCGGTCTGCACATGGGTTAATGCCCTGGCCACTGGGCCACAGCCATCAAAAAACCCGCCTCGGCGGGTTTTTTGCGTGTGCGTGTGCGCTGGGTTCAATTGCCCACTTGTTTTCCCGTGCCCACCATTTGCATTGCCGAGGCGATCAGGCCTGAAACCTCGGTCATGTTGCCCGGCACGATGAGGGTGGTTTTGGCGTCTTGCGCCACCTAGCTGTAGGCCTGCACGGCTTGCTCGGCCACCTTCAGTTGCACCGCCATTTCACCGCCGGGCTGCCGGATGGCGCTGGCAATGCGCTCAATGGCTTGCGCAGTGGCGTTGGCCATTTCGGTGATGGCCGCAGCGTCGCCTTGTGCCTTGTTGATGGCCGCTTGTTTTTCACCTTCAGAGCGGGCGATGAAAGCTTCGCGCTCGCCCGTGGCGATGTTGATCTGCTCTTGGCGGCGTCCTTCCGAGGCGGCGATCAGCGCACGCTTTTCCCGCTCGGCCGTGATTTGTGACTGCATGGCGAGCAGGATTTCTTTGGGCGGTGTCAGGTCTTTGATTTCGTAGCGCAAGACCTTGACGCCCCAGTTCAGGGCCGCTTCGTCGATGGCGGCCACGACTTGCGAGTTGATGATGTTGCGCTCTTCAAAGGTTTTGTCCAGCTCCAACTTGCCGATCACGCTGCGCAAACTGGTCTGCGCCAACTGGGTTACGGCCATGATGTAGTTGGATGAGCCGTAGCTGGCCAGCTTGGGGTCGGTCACCTGGAAGTACAGGATGCCATCCACTTGCAGCTGCGTGTTGTCGCGCGTGATGCAAATTTGGCTGGGCACGTCCAGCGGGATTTCTTTCAGGCTGTGTTTCTGGATCACGTTGTCGACAAAGGGCACCACAAAGTTCAGGCCGGGAGCCAGGCTGGCATGGAATTTACCCAGCCGCTCGACCACCCAAGCTTCTTGTTGCGGCACGACCTTGACGGTCTTGACGATGAACAGGATCGCGATGATCACGAGAATGGCAGCGATTTCCATGGATTTATTCCCTTTGCAGTGGTTGGAGCTGATGGCTCATGTTTTCTCAAGCACCAAGCGGTTGCCCGCCATGGCTTGAATGCGGTAAACGCCCGGGCTTGCGGTCTGGCCTGGCGCCAGCACCGCAGTCCAAGCTGCACCACGGTGCTTGACTTGCGTTGTGCCCATGGCATCCCATGCCTCGACCTCTACGGTGGCACCGAGGTCCAGATGTTGGTCATGGGCTTCGTTGGCGGTGGGCGCTTGGCGCTTGCGCCATTGGCCCAGCAGCACCGCACCCGCGCCACCGATCAGGGCTGCAGCCACCAGCTGTGTGCTCATGCCGTAACCCGCCATGGCTGCCACAGCCGCAGCAATAGCGCCCAAGCTCAGCATCAGCAGGTAAAACGTGCCGGTCGCCAATTCGAGCGCCACCAAGACACCCGCCAGAACCCACCACATCGTTGTGTCGTTCATGCTTGTCCTTTCTGATTGGATGCTCGTATTGTCGTGGCTTTGTGCATGGGTCTTTATAGCCTAGCCACAAAGGCCACTTCCCTGGGGTGGCCCAAGCCCGGTGGATGGCAAGGACAATCACGCCCCCTGTATTTTTCTGGACACTGAAGTGGCTGCCAGTCGTTTGCACTCTTGTTGGGTAAAAAGGGACAAACGCAATCGGGTCAGCCGCCAGTTCGCTGTGCAATTGCCCCCAAACTGTTCGCGGCCACTTTGAAAATAAGCAGTATGCCCATCGCCGATGGGCGGAGCGAGCCACCTAAGACATTGCTTTGCCGAGCAGCGATGTGTGATCGATGGGCAAAGTGTGTTCATAATGGTTTGGTATTTTTTCTTGAGCTGGTGTGCAGGCATAGCGAAGCACAACGGCCAGGTCCAAAGTCAATCAATTTTTGACCCTGTTGGGAGTTCGCGGCGTGACCATTGACGAAACTTCGAGCCCAGAATGGCGCTCCACCAACCATGCGCCCTTGGCCGTTCATGACCCTGTGAAGGGTGGCGCGGTCACCGCTTCGATGCGCGTGCTCTTGCTGGGGGCGACTGGGACGATTGGGATGGCCACCGCACGGGCGCTGGTTCAACGCGGTCACCAAGTGGTGTGCCTGCTCAGGCCGAGCCGACGTGATCAAAATCTTCAAGCCAACGCTGCGCGGCCAGACAGCTTGACGGGGGTCACGGTTTTGTGGGGCGATGCGTCCGATCCAGAAGTTTGGAGCCAACCGTCTCTCAAACAAGCCCGTTTTGATGCGGTGGTCTCTTGCATGGCCTCGCGCACGGGTTCTCCTCAAGACGCGTGGCGCGTTGATCACCAAGCCCATGTGTGCGCGCTGAAGGCGGCACAAGCTGCGGGTGTGCGGCATTTTGTGCAACTGTCGGCCATCTGTGTGCAAAAGCCCTTGTTGGCGTTTCAGCATGCCAAGCTGGCCTTTGAAAAAAATTTGATCGAATCAGGCATGACCTATTCCATCGTGCGCCCCACTGCTTTTTTCAAATCGCTGTCGGGCCAGCTCGATCGGGTCAAAAAAGGCAAGCCGTTTTTGCTTTTTGGCGATGGTCAGTTGACCGCCTGCAAGCCCATCAGTGACGACGATTTGGCCGATTTTCTGGTGGGGTGCTTGGACGATGTGTCGCGGCACAACCAGATCTTGCCCATCGGCGGGCCGGGGCCTGCCATCACACCGCTAGAACAAGGCGAGCATTTGTTTGCTTTGTTGGGAATGCCGCCGCGCTTTAAGCGTGTTCCGGTGGGCCTGATGGACGCCATCGTGGGTGTGTTGAGCGTGTTGGGCAAGCTCATTCCTGCTGCTGCGGACAAGGCCGAGCTGGCCCGCATTGGGCGGTATTACGCCACCGAGTCCATGTTGGTGTGGGACGCTGCGGCGCAGCGCTACGATGAGCAGGCCACACCCTCACACGGCTCACAAACGCTGTTTGATGCCTATGCCCGTTGGGTCAAAGGGGAGGGCGCGCCCGATCGCGGGGAGCACGCCGTTTTTTAAGCGGCTTTGTGCAGCACCTCAGGCCGTCAAGCCCGTGAGCTTTTCGCTCAACGCCCACAAGCGGATGCCCAAGCTTTCTTGGGTCGCTTTGGCCGACAGCTTTTGTGCAAAAGCGGGTCGCCCCGGGCGCTGGCGGTTGCCCCAACTCCAATGCACGCCCGAGGTGGCGAAATCGGCGTCGACCACCACTTGCGCCACGCGCTCACCCGCCAAGGCTTGGCTGACATAGCCCTTGGTGATGTTCTTCTGAAACCAGGGAAAGATGCGTTGAAAGGCCAAAGGCGTGTCGCGAAACAAAGCGGTGTCGGCCACGCAACCGGGGTACACCGTGCAGCACACCAGCCCGGTGCTGTCGTGAAAGCGGCGGTGCAATTCTCGGCTGATGATCATGTTGCACAGCTTGCTGTCTTTGTAGGCCTTGCCGGCTTTGAAGGCCTTGCCGTCGATCATGGCCACTGGGTCCATAAAACCTTGTTCCAGGCCCGCCAAATCGCCCAGGTCAGCCGGGGCGGGAATGGGCACTTTGCCGCCAAATTCCTCGGAGTTGGCCGTCACGGTGCCCAAGGTGATGAGCCGCGCACGGAAAGCCGGTTGTTGGGTCCGTTCCTGCTCTTGGGTGCTGAGCAGCAAATCCATCAACAAGCGGCTCAATAAAAAGTGCCCCAAGTGGTTGGTGGCCACGCTCAGTTCGTAGCCTTCGGGTGACCGGGCGGGCGTCTTCAGGCGAGGCTGGTAAGAAGCGGCGTTGTTCAGCAAAGCATGCAACTGCCAACCCAGGGACGAATAGGCCGCCACAAAATCACGCACGCTTTGCAAAGACCCCAAGTCCAAATGCATGAGCGTGAAGTGGCCCGCGGGCAGCTGCATCTCGGCGGCCACGCTTTGGGCCTTGCCCAGGTCTCTGCAGGCCATCACCACATGCCAGCCCTGCTGGATGAGCGACGCGGTGGCATACAGACCGACACCCGACGAGGCGCCGGTGACGATCACGATGGGGCTGAGGGGTTTGTTCATGGGGGTTGCAGGTACAAGGCCCATGTTCATCGCCAGTCGATCACCATTTTCAGGCACTCAGGGTCGCCAAAGGCCACCTCATAAGCGCGTTGTGCATGCTCAGCCGTTTCGGTGTGGGTCGCCTTCGTAACCAAACGAAGGCTGCACGCTGATCAGCACATTGCCAAACTGTTTGCCCAACACGAAGATGGAACTGCCGTTGCTCAATTGACGCCCGGGTGCAGGGCCCCACTGCGCTTCAATCTCTTTGAGCCAGCGCTCCCGACGCACATGATCGTTGGCATCGATCAAGGTGTGCACGTTGGCGTCTGCACCGTATTGCGAAGCGTTGCCGTGCAGCACGGCATCTCGCAAATCGTCGATGCTTTCCGGCACATCGACTTGGTAGCCTTGCGCTTTCATGGCGGTGAGGGTGTGCCACAACGATTCAAAAACCGACAGGTAAGCGGCGTTGCCGATGTTGCCTGCGTTGGGTGGGA
>NZ_CALBEX010000243.1 GCF_937889215.1 uncultured Limnohabitans sp. | reverse complement strand
TCATTTGTAACTGTTACTGATACTAACATCAACGATTGCAACAACACCTACAACAACCGTATACTCCTTGTCAATTACAGCTGTTACTGATAGCAACACATATTACTTATTGTTTTTTATCATGAATCCTCCAGAAAAAGTAGCTTTGCCCACCGATCAAGAGCTGGTGCTCAAGGTCATCCCCATGCCCGCCGACTGCAATGCCAGTGGCGACATTTTTGGCGGCTGGGTCATGGCCCAAGTGGACTTGGCGGGGGCTGTGTTGCCCGCGCGTCGCGTGCGCGGGCGCATGGTCACGGTGGCGGTGAACGAGTTCATCTTCAAACAACCGGTCAAAGTGGGCGACATCTTGTCGTTTTTCGCCCGGATTGTTCGGGTCGGCCGCACCTCCGTCACCGTCAAAGTCGAGGTGTTTGCCGAACGTTTTCAACTGCAAGGCCAATACATGAAGGTGACCGAGGCGAACCTGACCTATGTAGCGGTAGACGATCAAGGGCAGCCCCGGCCTGTTCCCGCAGAATAAGCCCAGCGCGGAACTCCCTTTGATTCTGTCTTCTCTTGGGGCTGTCCCGCGCTGCGCAGGAGCAGGCCATTTGCCAGATCAAGACACGATGTAAGCCGCAGCGCCGGTGGACATCAAGGTCCCATCGGGTCCACAAAACTCCATGCGCGACGACCCCACACGCGAGCCTACACGCAGGGCATGGGCAGTGATGGTGAAGTGCTCGCCAATGCCGGGGCGCAAGTAATCCACACGCAAGTCGATGGTGCCCAGCTTGGCAAAGCGCTCCAGGCGCTTTTCAGGGGGTTCCTCCATGTGCTTGGCCGCAAGCGCCGCCATGACGGCTGCGCTGCCGATCGCGTCCAGCACGGCGCTGATGACACCGCCATGGATGCGGTTGTAGGCAAAGTGCCCCACCAACTCGGGCCTCATGTCAATGCGGGCCTCCACCCCTTCGGGTGTCACCTTGACCAATTTCAGACCCAATGTCTTGTTGAAAACAATTTTTTCTTCGTAGATCTGGCGAAACCCCTCGATGTATTCAGGTTCAAGAACGACGGAGGTGTTGGAGCGATGGGGCATCTGGCGATTTTATCGGTGACCGCAGAAGTCCCCACAAGGCGTATTTGCAGGTCGGCGGCTTCAGCCCCGAAACGGGCCTAAGCTGAACCATTAGCGTCGGACCTGAAGGTGCCGACCTACGGGGAGCGACAGGGAGTGACGGGGAGAGCTGTGTCGGGGATCGAAGACCCCGGCACATGCCCGCCAAGGCCCAAGGCTTACAACTTCGAGAAATCCGGCTTGCGTTTTTCCATGAAGGCCCCAAAGGCTTCTTTGGCAGCAGGCTCGCGCAGCATGCGGCCAAAGCTTTGGCCTTCTTCGTCCATTTTTTGCAGCACGGCTTGGGTGTCGCCTTTCATCAAACGCTTGGTGGCGATCAATGAGCTCAAGGGTTTGGCGGCCAGTTTGCGGGCCTGCGCTTGGGCGTAGCCGTTGACTTCGGTGGGCGGCACCACGCGGTTGACCAAGCCAACCTCTTGCGCGGCTTCGGCAAAGAAGGGCTCGCCCATGAGCAGGGCTTCGGCGGCGCGGTGGTAGCCGAACATGCGCGGGGCCAGCAGGCTGGACGCCGCCTCCGGACACAAACCCAGATTGACAAACGGCATAGAAAAAGCGGCGTTGTCACCGGCATAGACCAGGTCGCAATGGAACAGCATGGTGGTGCCGATGCCCACCGCAGGCCCGGCCACGGCGGCGAGCAAAGGCTTTTCGAAAGTGGCGATGCCGCGCAAAAAACGGAACACGGGCGACTCTTGGGTGGTCGGCGGCTGGTTCAAAAAGTCGCCAATGTCGTTGCCCGCACTGAAGATGCTTTCGTGTCCCTGAAAGAGCACCACGCGAACGCTGGCATCGTCAGCGGCCTGCGCCACCGCATCGGCCATGGCCGCGTACATGGTCGAGGTGATGGAGTTTTTCTTGTCCAAGCGGTTGAAGGTGATGGTCATCACCCCCGCGTCAATGTGGGTCAGGATGTCAGACATGGTGTTCCTTGTGGTGTGGGTTTACTGAACCCGAATCCAGGTTTGCGTGCGGCCCAAAATAGGGGCACCAATGTAGCCCCGCACTTCCAGCTTTTTGCCGCCGTCGATCGGGGTCAGGCGCAGGCTGTAGTTTTTGCCATTCTCGGGATCGAGGATTTTCCCACCCTCCCACACCGCTTTGCCGTCACTTTGTTGACCGCCCCGGATGATTTCCATGCCGATTTTGGGTTTGTCTTTGCGGTCGTCGGTGCACAGGTTGCAGTTGGGTTCGGTGCTGGGGGTGGTCAGCAAAGAGCGCTCAACCACGCCCGAGAGGCCGCCCGCAGCCGTCTGGCTGATGCGGATTTCGGCTTTGGGCTGTTTGCTCTCATCGTCAATGCTGCGCCACAGGCCCACCGGGCTCATTTGGGCGTGGGCGGCCAAGCTCAACAGGCCGATGCTCAGGGTCAATGCGGTTTTGATCATGTCGTGTCTCCTAGGGTGGCAGTGAGTTTCAGGCCAACGCCGCGTCGGTGTCCATCAGCACATCGCTGCCGGCGCGGATGCGGCGCATCAGGCTCGAAGTTTCGGGCATCAGGCGGGTGAAATAAAAACGCGCGGTCTGCAGCTTGGCCTGATAGAAAGGGTCGGGCCGTTGGGCTTCCTCCTCGGCCTCGGCCAATTTGGCCAAAGCAATTTGCGCCGAGCGCGCCCAGAAGTAGCCCAACACCAAGTGGCCCACCACGCGCAGGTAATCCACCGCGGCAGCGCCTACTTCGTCGGCGTTGCTCATGGCTTTCATGCCGACTTCGCCGGTGAGTTGCGTGAGCTTTTGGCCCAGATCGGCCAGCGGCTTGATGAACTCGCCCATGGCTTCATTGGCCATTTCGGCCTTGACCAACTGCTCCACCAACTTGCCGAATTTCTTGAGCGTAGCGCCCTGGTTGCCCAGCACTTTGCGACCCAGCAAGTCGAGCGACTGGATGGTGTTGGTGCCTTCGTAAATCATGTTGATGCGGGCGTCGCGCACGAACTGCTCCATGCCCCACTCCTTGATGTAGCCGTGGCCGCCAAAGACTTGCTGACAGGCCGAAGTGGCTTCCCAGGCGTTGTCGGTGGTGAAGGCTTTGACGATGGGCGTGAGCAAGGCCACGACTTCGGCGGCCTCGGCACGCACGGCCTCGTCGGGGTGGTTGAGCTCTTTGTCGAGCAACAAGGCGCAGTAACAAGCCAGCGCGCGGCCGCCCTCGGCGTAGGCCTTGGCGGTCATGAGCATGCGGCGCACATCGGGGTGCACGATGATCGGGTCGGCTGGCTTGCCGGGGGCTTTGACGCCAGTCAGCGAGCGCATTTGCACGCGGTCTTTGGCGTAGGCCAGTGCGTTTTGGTAAGCCACTTCGGTCAGGCCCAGCGACTGGTTGCCCACACCCAAACGGGCTGCGTTCATCATCACGAACATCGCAGCCAAACCCTTGTTGGGTTGGCCCACCAGGGTGCCCACGGCTTCGTCCAACACCATCTGGCAAGTGGCGTTGCCGTGGATGCCCATTTTGTGCTCCAGGCCACCGCAGTAAATGCCGTTGCGCTCACCCATGCTGCCGTCGGCCGCCACGTTGAACTTGGGCACGATGAACAAGCTGATGCCTTTGCTGCCGGGAGGCGCGTCGGGCAAACGGGCCAGCACCAGGTGCACGATGTTGGGGGCCAGGTCGTGTTCGCCTGCGCTGATGAAAATCTTCTGGCCGCTCAACTTGTAGGTGCCGTCAGCCTGTGGCTCGGCCTTGGTGCGCAGCATGCCGAGATCCGTGCCGCAATGCGGTTCGGTCAGGCACATGGTGCCGGTCCACTCGCCGCTGGTCAGCTTGGGCAGGTACAGAGATTTCTGCTCGGGCGTGCCGTGTGCGTGCAAGCACTCGTAGGCACCGTGGCTCAAGCCCGGGTACATGGTCCAGGCCTGGTTGGACGAGTTGAGCATTTCGTAAAAACACTGGTTGACCACAAAGGGCAGGCCCTGACCGCCATATGCGGGGTCGCAACTGAGAGAGGGCCAGCCGCCTGCCACGTATTGCTCATAGGCCGCCTTGAAGCCATCGGGGGCTTTGACCTCGTGCGTGTCGCGGTTGAGCGTGCAGCCTTGGGTGTCCCCCGAGATGTTGATGGGGAACACCACCTCGGCGGCAAATTTGCCACCTTCTTCCAGCACCGCGTTGATGGTGTCGGCATCGGTGTCGGCGTGCTTGGGCAGCGCCTTGAGCTCGGCGCTCACGTTGAGCAATTCGTGCAAGACAAACTGCATGTCGCGAAGAGGGGGGTTGTAGACGGGCATGGGAGGCTCCTTGAATCGGTGGGCAATGAATGGAGATATCGAAAAAAATCAGTCGACCGCAGGTTTGCGGCGGGTTTTGGGCACAGCCAACAGCTTGGGTGTGCTCGCGGCAGCGGCAGCGGCAGCGCCTGCAGAAGTGGGCGCATTGGTGCTGGCGTAACGGGCCAAGATGTGCTGAAAGCCTTGACGAGCTCGGTCGGCGGCGCTGGGGTTGCGCAAAAAACGGGCTTCGTAGTGCAGCGCCAAAATCAGGCCATGGATTTCAAAAGCAATCTGGTGGGCATCAGCGGCGCGGCTGAGCTGGCCTTCAAGCTGGGACAGCTCCACCGCACGGCGCAAAGCGGTTTGCCAAGTGGACACCGAAGAGGCCAGCGCGTCACGCACCGGACCTGTGCGGTCATCGAACTCGACCGCGCCACTGATGTAGATGCAACCCGAGTCGATTTCTGCCGAGGTTTGCACCATCCAGTTGTCAAACATGGCCTGCAGACGCGGCACACCCCGAGGTTGCTGCATGGCGGCGTAAAACACTTCGGCCTCGAAGCGTTCGTGGTACTGGCGGATGACTGAAATTTGCAACTCTTCACGCGAGCCAAAATGTGCAAACACGCCCGACTTGCTCATGCCCGTGACCTCGGCCACAGCGCCAATCGACAGGCCTTCGAGACCAATTTGAGAGGCCAGGCCCAAGGCGGCATCGATGATCACGGCTTTGGTTTGTTGGCCCTTGATCAACACACGACGCCCCGTTTCAACGCCGGGTGCGCTGTCAGTTTTGTGGGTTAAGTTGATGCCGGTCATGGTGCTTAAAAAAGAACGATCGTTCTATTTTGCACCAATTTATGAACCTGAGTGCAACAACGCATCCATATCAGGGTAAATCGGGGTGGATTCAGCGCACAAACGGGTTTTTTTCGCGGCTTTGCCGCCGAAACTCAATCAAGCGGCTTGGAAAAACTGGGCGCAACCACGGGGGATGCCGTGACAGGCAGATGGCCCGCCAACTCCAGCTGCATGGCAATCATGTTCACCAAAGTGGCCACCGAAGGGCGGCCCGTCTCGATGACGAAATGCGCTGCTTCGCGGTACAAAGGGTCTCGCGCCTCGAACAGCGCACGCAAGCGCTGGAGCGGATCGTCCACCTGCAACAAAGGACGCGCCGTGTCGTGGCGCACCCTGCGATACACGTCTTCGGGCGTGGACCTCAAATAAATCACCTGACCACGTTCGTGCAGATGCCGGCGGTTGGCTTCACGCAAGACAGCACCGCCTCCCGTGGCAATGACCCCGTGGTGCGTCAGGGTCAGGTCATCGAGCACCTGCTGTTCGAGGTCGCGGAAACTGTCCTCGCCTTCACGCGCAAAAAACTCCCGGATCGAGCAGCCCAAACGGTGCTCAATGACATGGTCGGAGTCGACAAAGGGCATGCCCAAGCGGCGTCCCAGCTGTCTGCCAATGGTGGTTTTGCCTGAACCCGGAAGGCCCACAAAAATGATGCTCAAGGAAGTCTCACCCAGAAAAATCGACGTCGGCCCAAGGGTCCATGGACCCGGCGCTCAGAACATCTGAGTGTATTCGACCCGATTTTTCACACCGCCCCACAGCGCAAGGGGCAAGTGGCCTGACCCATGCCGCAGCCATCAGGGCGGCACCGGCACCTCCCCCGCACCGTCGGCCATGACCCGAGGCGTCAAGAAAATCAACAATTCGCTGTTGCGTCCCGCCTGATCGCGATTTTTAAACAACCAGCCCAGCACCGGCACATCCCCCAAGCCCGGCACCTTGGCCTCGTTGTTGCGGTCGGTTTCTTCGTAGATACCGCCCAGCACCACGGTGCCGCCGTCCTCCACGCGCACCTGGGTTTTGACGTGTTTGGTGTTGATGGCAAACCCAGCGGGGGTGATTTGACCCACACTGTCTCGGCTGACATCCACATCCAACACAACAGAACCGTCAGGAGTGATTTGGGGGCTGACTTCCAGTTTCAGATTGGCTTTGCGAAAAGTGATCGACGTGACCCCACTGGCCGAGGCAGTTTGGTAGGGCAACTCGGTGCCCTGTTCAATCAAAGCCTTGGTCTGATCCGATGTCACGACGCGAGGACGCGACACCACTTTGCCACGGCCATCGGCCTCCAGCGCAGAGATTTCGACATTGATAAAACGGTCCGCCGCCGCATTGAACAAAGACACCGCCATGTGCGCTGGCACACTGAGGGTCTGCCCTGCAGAACCCGCCGGCAAGTCAACCTGGTTGCCC
>NZ_CALBEX010000242.1 GCF_937889215.1 uncultured Limnohabitans sp. | reverse complement strand
TCCAGCGCCGGCACGCCCTGGTACTCGGCGATGGCCTGCTGTGCCCGGTTGATGGCCGCGACATGCGCGCCCCTGGTGGCGTAATAGCGGGCCACATGCACTTCGTAAGCTGCCAGTGAGTTGACGATGTGCGTCATGCGCTGGCGGGCTTCTGGGCTGTATTTGGATTCGGGAAATCGAATGGTCAGCTCGCGAAAGGACTCGTAGGAGTCTTTGGCGGCTTTTTGGTCGCGCTCGGACAAATCCTGTCGGGTCAGAAAAGAGAACATGCCCAGGTTGTCATTGAAGTTGACCAAGCCCTTGAGGTAGATGGCGTAGTCGAGCGCCGGGCTGGTGGGGTGCAGCCGAATGAAACGGTCGAGGGTGGCGATGGCCAAAATTTTGTCGCCCGTTTTGTACTGGGCAAAGGCTTTGTCGATCTGGGCTTGTTGGGCCAGCACGGTGCCCGCGGCACGGCCTTCGAGCTTTTCGTAGTAACCAATGGCTTTGTCCCAAGCCCCGGCGTTCACTTCGTCACGCGCTTCGCTGTAAATCTTTTCAGGGGTCCAGCCTGCGGTTGGGTCTTTGGGGGTGTTGGCACAGCCGCTCAGAAGGAGGCCCATGGCCAAAACCAGGCCAGCTGGAACCGTCGATAATCTGGAGCTTCGCATCTGTGACACCCTTGAACTGTAGAACGCCTTGATTATATCGATCGACCCCGAAATGGATGATCCCAGTGGCCAACTGGAGGACGCCGAGCGCATGCTCGATGTGGCGGAACAAGAGGTGCGCACTGCGCTGGTGCCCATGGGCTTGCACGGCCAGCGACTGGACCGGGTGTTTGCCCAACTCGTGCCCGAGTTCTCGCGCAGCTACTTGCAGCAACTCATCGAGCAAGGAGACGCCCTGATCGATGGTCGTGTCACGACCAAGGTGTCCGCCAAGGTGCGTTTGGGCCACCAGCTGCAAATCACCCTGCGGGCCACACCGCAGTCGCAGGCCTTTGTGCCTGAGGATATGCTCATTGAGGTGGTTTATGAAGATGCGCACCTGCGCGTGATCCACAAACCTGCGGGTTTGGTGGTGCACCCGGCCCCTGGGAATTGGCGGGGCACGCTGCTCAATGGTTTGTTGGCCTTGGACCCGTTGGCCAGCGAAGTTCCCCGTGCGGGCATCGTGCACCGGCTCGACAAAGACACCAGCGGCCTGATGGTGGTGGCCCGAACGCGGCAGGCCATGGACGCGCTGGTCCCCCAGATCGCAGCCCGCGAAGTGCACCGCCAATACCTGGCCATGGCGCACAAAATCTGGACCGGCCCCTCGCCCCGCACCGTGGACGCCGCCATTGGACGCGACCCGGCCAATCGGCTGCGCATGGCGGTGGTGGACTTGACCCACCAATCGGGCAAAACGGCCGCCACCACCATGCAACTGTTGGCGCAAGGCGAAGGCTGCTGCTTGGTGCAATGCACCTTGCACACCGGACGCACCCACCAAATCAGGGTGCACA
>NZ_CALBEX010000241.1 GCF_937889215.1 uncultured Limnohabitans sp. | reverse complement strand
GTATTTGGACCCGCGTGGTGCGCGAAATCATGGTTGCGGCCCGCACCGGTGGCGGGGATGTGAGCGCCAATCCCCGTCTGCGCTTGGCCATCGAGAAGGCCAAGGCGGCGAATATGCCAGCCGATACCATCAAGCGCAACGTGGACAAAGCCACGGGCAACCTGGAAGGCGTGAGCTACGAGGAAATCCGTTACGAAGGCTACGGCATCGGCGGCGCGGCCATCATTGTGGACACCATGACCGACAACCGGGTGCGCACTGTGGCCGAAATGCGCCATGCCTTGAGCAAGCACGGCGGCAACCTTGGCACCGAAGGCTCGGTGGCGTTTCAATTCAAGCACTGCGGCCAACTGATTTTTGCCCCAGGAACGTCGGAGGACCGTGTCATGGAGGTGGCGTTGGAGGCCGGTGCCGAAGACGTTCTCACCGACGAGGAGGGCGCGATCGAGGTCTTGACCACACCCGCAGAATTTGAGGCCGTGAAAAACGCGCTGGAAGCCGCTGGACTGGTGGCCGAGATGGCCGAAGTCACCTGGCGTGCAGAAAATTCTGTGTCTTTGGCCGGCGATGAAGCGGCCAAAATGCAAAAATTATTGGATATATTGGAAGACTTGGACGATGTGCAAAACGTTTTCCACAATGCCGAATTTGAAGATTAAGGAAGTTGGATGAAAGTATTGGTTGTTGGCAGTGGTGGCCGTGAACACGCCATGGCGTGGAAACTGGCGCAGTCGCCCAAAGTTCAGCAGGTCTATGTGGCGCCGGGCAACGGTGGCACGGCCAGAGACAGGGATCTCATCAATGTACCGATCACCGACTTGGCGCTGTTGCGCCAATGGGCTGTGGACCAGGGCATTGGCCTGACCTTGGTGGGGCCGGAAGCGCCCTTGGCTGCGGGCATCGTGGACGATTTTCGCACCCATGGCCTGCGCATTTTCGGCCCCACTCAGGCGGCCGCACAGCTCGAAAGCTCGAAGGCTTTTTCAAAAGCCTTCATGCAACGCCACGGCATCCCCACTGCTGAATTTGAGACCTTCATGGACGCACCTTTGGCCCATGCCTATGTGGACCTCAAAGGCGCACCCATCGTGGTCAAAGCCGACGGCCTGGCCGCAGGCAAAGGCGTGGTGGTGGCCATGACCCTGGCCGAAGCGCACGCTGCGATCGACTTCATGCTGCTGGACAACACCTTGGGTGTGTCATACAACGCGGGCGGCGCACGGGTGGTGATCGAGGAATTTTTGCAAGGCGAAGAAGCCAGTTTCATGGTGCTGTGCGATGGCAAGAATGTGGCGGCCCTGGCCACCAGCCAGGACCACAAACGCCTGCAAGACGGCGACGAAGGCCCTAACACGGGCGGCATGGGGGCGTATTCACCCGCGCCCGTGGTCACGGCCGAAGTGCATGCCCGCGCCATGCGCGAAGTCATTTTGCCCACCATTCGGGGCATGGAAAAAGACGGCATCACCTACACCGGTTTTTTGTACGCCGGCTTGATGATTGACCCGCAAGGCCGCATCAAAACCCTGGAGTTCAATTGCCGCATGGGTGACCCCGAAACGCAACCGATCCTGATGCGCTTGAAGTCGGACCTTTTTGAGGTCTTGTTGTCGGCCACTTCGCAGAGCTTGGACACCTTGGAGATGGAATGGGACCGCCGCGTCGCTTTGGGCGTGGTCATGGCGGCAGCCGGTTACCCCTTGAATCCGCGCAAGGGCGATGCCATCACGGGTTTACCCAAGGACCACGAAGATGCGATGGTTTTTCATGCGGGAACCATTGACAAAGACGGGCAAACCCTGACTTCGGGTGGACGCGTGTTGTGTGTCACCGCGCTGTCCGACTCGGTCAAGCAGGCGCAGCAAAAGGCCTACCAAACAGCCAGCCCAATTGCCTTTGAGGGCATGCAAATGCGCCAAGACATTGGGCACCGGGCCATCAAAAACTGAGCCACGAGCCATTGCATGAGCCCAAAGCCCCGCCACCCCGTGACGTTCAAAGGCTCGCGCCTGGCCCGCTGGATTCTCAATTTGATGGGCTGGCAAGTCGACTTTGACGGCTTTCCTGCCCGTCAGGGCGTGGCCATTGTGTA
>NZ_CALBEX010000240.1 GCF_937889215.1 uncultured Limnohabitans sp. | reverse complement strand
CGGCGTGACCTTTGGCGGGCGCTACGACCACAGCCCCATCATCGTGCGCGACGGCACCACCGCCCCGCCCGATGCGGCCAACACCTATGCGCCATGTGCCACCCCCGGTGGCCGCCCACCGCACGCATGGCTGCCCGATGGCCGTTCGCTGTTTGACAGCTTCAACTTCGAATGGACCTTGTTGGTGTTGGGGACGCTCTCCCCCAGCACCCAAGCTTTTGAAAGCACGGCCCGCGCCATGGGCCTGGATTTGCAAGTGGTGCGCCACGACAGTGCCGAGCTGTTGGCGCTTTACGAAGCCCCCATGACCTTGATCCGCCCCGACCAAATCGTGGCTTGGCGCGGCCACGATGATGCCCAAGCCCAGGCCGTTCTTTCGCAAGCCCTGGGGCATGCGCCGGTTTGAGTATCCTTGTCGGGTTCTCCAATCAACCACACCCTTGACCCCATGCACACGCGCTTAGACACCCCCGACAAAGAAGCCATCGCCCTGCTCCCGACTTTTGAGCGCTTGGGGCTGGACCGCATCACCTTGGTGAGCACGGGTGAGCAAGCCCGCCAAGCCCAGGCGCAATTGATGCAAGCGACTGCGTGGGGTTTTGACACCGAATCCAAACCCACCTTCAAAGTGGGGGAAGCCTCGGAGGGGCCGCATGTGTTGCAACTGTCCACCGCCGAGCGCGCCTGGGTGTTCCAGCTGCACGAGGCCGAGTGCTGCGCCGTGGCCGCCCAGCTGTTGGCCTGCCCCGGCATCGTGAAAGCGGGCTTCGGTTTGGGGGACGACCGCAAGCGCATCGTTCACAAACTGGGCATCGAGCCACAAGGCATTTTGGAGCTCAACACCATCTTTCACCAGCGCGGCTACCGCAAAGACATGGGGGTCAAAGGCGCGGTGGCGGTGTTGTTCAAGCAGTGCTTCACCAAGTCCAAAAAAGCCGCCACCAGCAATTGGGCCCAGCCCCGCTTGAGCGAGTCGCAATTGGTCTACGCCGCCAACGACGCTTATGCGGCCATCCGGGTGTGGCAGGCTTTGGGGCTTTGAATCCTGCGACAAGCAGGGTTCATCCACTCACCACAACTGGCGCAAAACACCCGCTTGCAAACGCCAAGCGGCGCTGGCCATCGCTTGGGCTTCGGCTTCGTCGTGGGTCACCAACACAGCACGCATGCCGTGTTCGGCAATGTGGTGGGCAAATTCTTCGCGCAGGCTCACCCGCAGCTCGGAGTCCAGCGCCGAAAAAGGCTCGTCCAACAGCAAGCCGCGGGGTTGGGTGATCAACGCTCGGGCCAGGGCCACGCGCTGTTGCTCGCCCCCCGACAACGTGC
>NZ_CALBEX010000239.1 GCF_937889215.1 uncultured Limnohabitans sp. | reverse complement strand
AAGACGTGAGTAAGTTGTATGGCCAAGCCCCCAGCTTGTCAGGTTTTGACACAGCAGGTCTGGTGAACAGCGACACGGTGGGCAGCGTCACGTTGATCAGTGATGGGCAAGCGGCCACGGCCGACGTGGCCGGTAGCCTTTACGCCATCGTCGCGAGCAACGCCATTGGCGGCAGCTTCACGCCGGGCAACTACACCATCAGCTATGTGAACGGTGCTTTGGCGGTCACGCCCGCGCCTCTGACGATCACGGCGCAAGACGTGAGCAAGGTGTATGGCCAGGCCCCCACCTTGTCGGGTTTTGACACGGCAGGGCTGGTGAACAGCGACACGGTGGCAAGCGTGACCTTGGCCAGCAACGGGCAAGTGGCCACGGCCGGCGTGGCGGGCAGCCCTTACGCCATCGTCGCGAGCAACGCCACTGGCGACAGTTTCACGCCGGGCAATTACACCATCAGCTATGTGAACGGTGCGTTGACGGTCACACCCGCGTCCCTGACGATCACGGCGCAAGACGTGAGCAAGGTGTTTGGCCAAACGCCTGCGTTGTTGGGTTATGACGCGACTGGGCTGTTGAATGGCGACACGGTGGGCAGCGTCACTTTGATGAGTCTGGGCCAACTGGCCACGGCCAGTGCATTCGGCAGCCCCTACGTCATTGAGGCCAGCGATGCGACAGCTGGAACCTTCACCCCGAGCAATTACCAAATGGCCTATGTGAATGGCGAGTTGTCCGTCACACCCATGGCGGCTCCTCCGGTGAACACGCCAGCCATCGTTGACCCGACAGCTGTGCTCCCAGCGGTATCGGTGCCGACAACCTTGCCAGATGACACCACCCTGCTGGTGGTTTTACCTCCAGCGAACGTGACACAAGGCACAGTGACGGTGGCCAGCACCGAACCTGAACCCGTGCCATTGCAAGTGCAAACGCCGGTTCTTGTCCCCGCCGAAGAGCCTGTCGCTGCCAGCGTCGAACCCTTGATCGAGACGCTACCTGCAGTGAACGACCCGGTATTGCCAGAGGTGATGGTGCCCGTGCCATTTCCCCCCAAGCAAGACCGCAATTGAACGTACATCTACCAAGGGGTTGAAAACCATGGCAAGCCTGGCCGTCAGCCGCAAGCCTCGCGAAATCAGCAGGGCTTGCGTGTTGATGCTGATTGCGCAGTGCACCTTGGCCCTGGCTGTGGCACAACCGGTCAAGGATGTGGCTTGGCTGAAAACAGGCGCGCCAAGAACGAAGCTGGCACAGCGTGCAACGGGTCTACAGAGTTTGGCCGATGCGGGCGCCTCGGCATCTGCGCAGTCGGCAGTCCATTGGATCTTGGACACGGGAGACCATCAACAATTGCCTTTTGCGGTGGTCGACAAAATTCATGCACGGGTAT
>NZ_CALBEX010000238.1 GCF_937889215.1 uncultured Limnohabitans sp. | reverse complement strand
CGGCCAGTGCGGCAAACGCCAAAAAGCTGCTGCCGGTGCCGATGAAGCTGGCCAGCAAGGCTGCGGCGGGCAGGGCGTTGGTGGCGGGGTTGGCCACCGCAAAGGCCAGTGGGATGGCGGCATAAAACACGAAGTCGAGCGCGATGTCCAGGAATCCGCCCGCATCGGTGGGCTGGGTCAGGCGGGCCACGCTGCCGTCCAAGCCGTCGAGCAGGCGCGAGGCCAACAGCAGCGCCAGACCCCACCACCACGCTTGCAGCGCAATGGCCACGGCGGCGGCCATGCCGATGGCAAAGCCCAGCCAGGTCAGCGCGTCGGCGCTGATGCCTGCGCGCACCAAGCCGCGTGCGGCGGCGTTCAGCGCGGGGCGCAAGAGGGTTTGGGCGTGGCGGTCAAACATGCGTTGGGCTTTCTTCGGAGGCGCGCAAGTGCACCACGCGCTGCGGGTCGGCCACGTCTTGTTCGTCGTGCGTGACCAGCACCACCGGGATGCGCCGCTCGCGCACATGCGCAAACACCCAGGGGCGCAGCTGGGCGCGCAAGGCGGCGTCGAGTTTGGAAAACGGCTCGTCGAGCAGCAGCGCTTGCGGCTCGGCCAGCAAGGCGCGCATGAGCGCCACGCGCGCACGCTGTCCGCCCGAGAGCGTGGACGGGTCGCGCTCGCCCATGCCGCTCAGCTCGGCTTCTTGCAGCGCTTGTTGCACGCGGGCTTGGCGCTGCGCGTTGGTGAGGTTGATGCCGTTGGTGCCGCTGGCGGGGACGGCAAACAGCAGGTTTTCGGCCACCGTCATGTGCGGGAAAAGCAAGGCGTCTTGAAACACCAAACCCACGCCGCGTTGATGTGTAGGCAGCTGCGTGAGTTCGCGGCCATTGAGTTGCACCGAGCCTTGCAACTGCAGGGGCTGCAAGCCTTCGGACACGCTGGCCAGCGTGCCTGCAATGGCCGCGAGTACCGAGCTTTTGCCGCAGCCGCTCGGGCCCATGAGCGTGAGGATTTCGCCGGGCGGTACATGCAAGTGCAGGCCGCTCACCAGCGCGTGGTGAGCGCTGCCCAAGCGTTCGATGTGAACCTGCAGGCCATGGTGTTGGGTATCGGTCATGGTGTGG
>NZ_CALBEX010000237.1 GCF_937889215.1 uncultured Limnohabitans sp. | reverse complement strand
GTCCGGGTCGCTAATGCGCATCAACCATGTGGGTGAGGTGTGCGCCCAGGCGCTCTACACCGGGCAGGCCTTGGCTTGTCGCAACACGGCCCTGCGTGCGCAATTGGCCGAAGCCAGCCGCGAGGAAACCGACCACCTGGCCTGGACCCAGCAGCGCTTGGACGACCTGAAAGATCGACCGTCATTGTTGAACCCGCTTTGGTATGCCGGGGCATTTGCCATTGGTTTTGCCGCGGGCAAGCTGGGCGGCGACAAAGTCAGTCTAGGTTTTGTGGTCGAGACCGAGCGCCAAGTGGAAGCGCACCTGCAAAGCCACATGGATTTGCTGCCGGCTGCCGACACGGCGTCGCGCGCCATCGTGTCGCAAATGAAAAGCGATGAAATAGCGCACGCTCAAATGGCGCAAAAGGCGGGCGCGGTGGACTTGCCCGTCCCGGTCAAGGCGATGATGCAGGCCGCCGCCAAGGTGATGACCACGGTGGCGCACAGGGTCTGAAGCAATTCGCCAGCGTTGTATCGCCCCTTTAAAGTCTGCATTCTTTGCAGACCAAGACCTGTTTTCAGGGGTTCAGGGCGCTTCTACCACCTCAAAACTGGTGGTGATTTCAGCCGTTTTGCCCAACATGATGCTGGCCGAGCAGTATTTGTCATGGCTCATGGCAATGGCGCGCTCGACCGCGTTGGCGGGCACGCCTTTGGCTGTGACGGTGAAGTGCATGTTGATTTTTGTGAAGACTTTGGGGTCGAGTTCAGCGCGTTCGCTGCTGATCTTGACGCTGCAGCCGCGCACGTCGTGGCGACCGCGCTTGAGGATCAGCACCACGTCATAGGCAGTGCAGCCACCGGTGCCGGCCAACAGCATTTCCATGGGGCGGGGGGCGAGGTTCTGGCCGCCGTTTTCGGGTTTGGCCGCGTCAGGCGCGCCATCCATGTTGACAATGTGGCCCGAGCCGGTTTCGGCCACAAAGCCCATGCCCGAGCGGGTGCCGGCAGCGCCGGTCCATGTGACTGTGCATTCCATGTTTGCTTTCCTTTGTGTTCATCCCTGCGCGTTCAGGGGCACGGTGTGTGTATTGGGAGCGCCCAACTTTACAAGTTTTTGCACTTCAAGACTGTCAACTTGCTGCAACGCAACAAAAACACCCGTACAATTGCGAACAAGCGTGCTTTTTTGCACGCACCTGTTGTCTCCTCCACCCTCTGAAAAGGTGGATTTGCCCCCAGCCGCAAGGCTAGGGGCATTTTTTTTGGCCGTTATCATCAAGCCCACACTTTTTAAGCGATGCGGACCGCCCGCCATTGCACCGGACATGACGACCCCACACCTCAAACCCGCTGATTACCTGATCAAAATCCTGAATGCCAAGGTCTATGACGTGGCCAATGAGTCGGCTCTGGAACTGGCCAAAAACCTCTCGCGCCGCCTGAGTAACCAGGTGCTGCTCAAGCGCGAAGACCAGCAGCCCGTGCACAGCTTCAAGCTGCGCGGGGCTTACAACAAAATGGCGCACCTGAGCCCTGAGCAGCTGAAAAAAGGCGTGATCTGCGCCTCGGCCGGCAACCACGCGCAGGGCGTGGCGCTGAGTGCCAGCCGCTTGGGCACGCGCGCCGTGATCGTCATGCCCACCACCACGCCTCAGGTCAAGATCGACGCGGTCAAAGGTCTGGGCGGCGAGGTGGTGTTGTTTGGCGACAGCTACTCTGACGCCTACAACCACTCGTTGACGCTGCAAAAAAAGCAAGGCCTGAGCTTTGTGCACCCCTTTGACGACCCTGACGTGATCGCAGGCCAAGGCACCATCGCCATGGAAATGCTGCGCCAGCACCAAGGGCCGCTGGATGCGGTGTTTGTGGCGATCGGCGGCGGTGGCCTCATCAGCGGTGTGGCCAACTACATCAAGGCGGTGCGCCCTGGCGTCAAGGTGATTGGCGTGCAGATGAACGACTCCAACGCCATGATCCAGTCGGTGGCCGCGCAGCAGCGCGTAACCTTGGCCGATGTGGGCTTGTTCTCGGATGGCACGGCCGTGAAACTGGTGGGAGAAGAGACCTTCCGCGTGGCCAGCAATTTGGTGGACGAGTACATGACGGTGGACACCGACGCGGTGTGCGCGGCCATCAAGGACATTTTTGTGGACACCCGCTCGATCGTGGAGCCCGCTGGTGCCTTGGCGGTGGCCGCCATCAAACAGTATGTGGCCGCGCACAAATGCAAAGGCCAGACCTTTGCGGCCATCTTGTGCGGCGCGAACATGAACTTTGACCGCCTGCGCTTTGTGGCCGAACGGGCCGACGTGGGTGAAGAAAAAGAAGCCCTGTTTGCCGTGACCATTCCCGAAGAGCGCGGAAGCTTCAAGCGCTTTTTGGAGCTGATTGGCAGCTTGCCGGGCGGCCCGCGCAACGTGACAGAGTTCAACTACCGCATGAGCGACTCGGACCAGGCCCATGTGTTTCTGGGCCTGAGCACGCATGGCAAAGGAGAGAGCGGCAAGATCACTGCCAAATTCAACAAGCAGCAGTTCAAGGCGATTGACCTGACGCACGACGAGCTGGCCAAAGAGCACATCCGCCACATGGTGGGCGGGCACTCGGCCCTTTCACAAGACGAGCGGCTGCTGCGCTTTGAGTTCCCCGAGCGTCCCGGCGCGCTGCTCAAATTTTTGAGCCTGATGCGCCCGGGCTGGAACATCAGCCTGTTCCACTACCGCAACCAAGGTGCCGACTACGGCCGCATTTTGGTGGGCCTGCAGGTGCCTCCCAAAGACGACAAAGCGTTTGAGAAGTTCCTCAAAACGCTGGGTTATCCGTATGCGGAAGAGACGGACAACCCGGTGTATCGGCTGTTTTTGCGGGGTTGAGGGCCTTTGACGGCATGACCGTTAACCCTCTGCAGTTCAAACAAGCCTGTTGCTGGCAGGTCTTGGAGCAGGCTATTCGACGCCCGGCAAATCCAATTGCAGCTGCTGGCTGGCCGATTTCAAAATGGCTTGGCGGGGCGTCAACGCAGTAAGGATCAGGCCGTCTTGCACGGCTTGCCCAACCCGGTAAGCCTTGGGCGCTTGGCCATCCGTGGCGATCAGCGCGCTGCCTTGACCCGACGCCGACGCGATCACGCCCATCAGTTTGAATGGGCTGCCGGTGACGCTCACTTGGACGGCTGCCGTGGCCGTGTGGCCCAAAGCGCGGGCCACTGATGTGGTGGCGTCGTGGGGCACGTTGCCAGGGGCTGGCAGCGCCGCCGTGCTTGGGCTTGCTGGCGGTGTGGTCAGCTGAAAACCCCAATACACCACACTGGCGGCCGCGCCTGCGCAGATGAACACTGCCATGGCTTTGGGCCAAACAGCAGGCGAAGAATCAGCAGGCAAACGGGCAATGGGCATGCACGGATTATGATCGAAGCCATGCAAACCCAAGCCCCCTCCCCACAGCGCCGCCAACGCGGCTTCACCCTGATCGAACTCATGGTCGTGCTGGCCATCATCGGCGTTTTGGCAGCCATGATCGTGCCCAATGTGCTGGGCCGCGCCGACGATGCGCGCATCACCGCCGCCCGCACCGATGTGAGCAACCTGATGCAGGCACTCAAACTCTACAAACTGGACAACCAACGCTTTCCCAGCGCCGAGCAAGGCCTCAATGCGCTGGTGACCAAGCCCAGCAGCGAACCCGTGCCCGGCAACTGGAAGCCTTATCTGGACAAGCTGCCCAATGACCCTTGGGGCCGTGCTTACGTCTACATGAACCCCGGCATCAAGGGCGAGGTGGATGTGCTGTCCTTTGGCGCCGACGGCCAGTCGGGCGGCGAGGGCAACAATGCAGACCTCGGCAGCTGGCAGTAAACACGCACCGGGCCGCGCTGGCGGCTTCACGCTGCTGGAGTTGTTGGTGGTGGTCTCCTTGATCGCCATGGCCACAGCGGGGGTGAGCCTGTCCTTGCGCGACAGCGCGCAAAGTGCTTTGGAGCGCGATGCCCAGCGTCTGGCCAGTTTGCTCGAAACCGCCCGCGCCCAAGCGCGTGCCAGCGGCGTGCCTGCGCAGTGGCAACCCACACCCGAGGGCTTCGTGTTCAAAGGCTTGCCGCGCAGCGACTTGCCCTCGCAATGGTTGGCAACCACCACCCGAGCCTCTGTGTCAGCCCCGATTGTGTTGGGCCCCGAACCCTTGATTGGCCCCCAAAAAGTGGCGCTCAGCCATGCCGGGCGCACCGTGTGGGTGGTGACCGATGGGCTGCGGCCTTTCAATGTGCAAAACAAGCCGCCGCAGGGTCGGCCATGAAGCAACGCGGCTTTACCTTGATCGAGGTGCTGGTGGCGCTGGGCATTGTCGCGGTGGCAATGATGGCGGGCCTGAAGGCCACCGGCTCGCTCAGCCGCAATGCCGAACGACAAACCACCAGCATGCTGGGGCAAATTTGCGCCGAAAACGAGTTGATCCGCTTGCGGCTGCTGCGCCAATTGCCGGACACCGGCAACCAAGACATCGAATGCCTGCAGGCTGGCCAAACTTTGCAGGTGAACTTGTCGGTTCGGCCCACGCCCAACCCCAATTTTCGTCGCGTCGATGCGCGCGTCTTGAGCCGTGGCGAGTATGTGCTGCAACTGTCCACCGTGATGGGGCGCAACTGATGACCCACCGCCCGCCCAGCCCCAAAGGCTTCACCCTGATCGAGGTGATGGTGGCCATCAGCGTGATGGCCTTGATGGCGTTGATGTCTTGGCGTGGCATCGACGGCATGCTGCGCACCCAAACGGGTTTGCAGCAGCGCAGCGACAGCATCCGCACACTGCAAGCGGGCCTGGCCCAGTGGCAAGCCGACCTGGACCAACTGGCCGAATTGCCCGGCACACCCAGCTGGGACTGGGATGGCAAGGTGCTGCGCTTGACGCGGCGTGCCGCCTTGGGCACCGAAGCCCACGTTGTGGCCTGGACCTGGCGCAGCCAAACCACCAGCGCAGGCGGCGGCGAATGGCAACGCTGGCAATCAGCCCCATTGCACCAGCGCAGCGATTGGCAGTCGGCTTGGGGTCTGGCCAGCCAATGGAGCCAAACCCCGGACGACAACACCCGTGCAGGCGAAATCGACATCCACCCGCTGAGTGCTTGGCAACTGTATGTGCACCGCGGCGGCAGCTGGACCAACCCCTTGTCGAGCGATGCGGTCACGGCCGATGGCACCACCACTGACAAGGCCCCGCCCACTTCTGGCTCGACCCCGCCCGACGCGGTGCGTTTGGTGCTGACCCTGCCGAATGGCCCATTGGGCTCGGGCCCACTCACCCTCGATTGGGTCAGCCCCACGTTTTCGGCGGCCAAGCCATGACACAGCACCTGCGGCACACACAAGGCGGCGCGGCACTGCTCATGGCGATGCTGACCGTCACCTTGGTGGCCACATTGGCATCGGCCGCTTTGTGGCAACAGTGGCGGCAAGTGGAGATCGAAACTGCCGAGCGCGGACGCAGCCAAACCGCTTGGATGCTGACCGGCGCTTTCGACTGGACCCGCTTGATCTTGCGCGAAGACGTCCTCTCCGCCCAAGGCAAAGAAGTGGACCATTTGGGCGAGCCCTGGGCGCTGCCCGTGCAAGAGTCCCGGCTGTCGAGCTTTTTGTCGCAAGACCAGCAATGGCAAGAGGGCGACGCCGAAGTGTTTTTGTCGGGCCAGATCACCGATGCTCAGTCGCGCATGAACGTGATGAACCTGATTGAAAACGACCAAGTCTCTGAAACCGCGCTGCTGCGCTTTGCCCGTTTGTTTGAGCGCCTGAACCTGCCCGAGCAAGAGCTGCAAACGCTGGCACGCCAGCTTCAAATGGCGGTCAAGGCCCAAAAGACCACCGGCCCTGCGCCCGATGGCGTGCCCTTGATGCCGCAACAACCCCAACAACTGGTGTGGCTGGGTCTGAGTCGGGCCACATGGGCGGCGCTCGAAAACTTCATCACCATCTTGCCCACCCCCACCCCCGTGAACTTGAACACCGCTCCGGCCGAAGTGCTGATGGCCAGTGTGCCGGGCCTGGACATGGCCGCCGCCAACCAGTGGGTTCAGCAGCGTGAACAAGGGCACTGGACCACCCTGGACGAAGCCCAAAAAGCCTTGGGGCCCGTTGGCGCAGCACTTCAAGCGGCTCAGCACAGCGTGCAAAGCCAATACTTTGAAGTGTTGGGCCGCATGCGCATTGACAAGGTGGTGCAACAAGAGCTTTCGCTGGTTCGGCGCGACGGCACACGGGTCAGCTTGTTGTGGCGTGTGCGCAGTGCGGTGCGTGTCACGGACGCCCTCTAGAATGAACCCTTCATGCGCACCTTGATTGTTCAACTGCCTTTGGGCAGCCCCTCCCCCAGCGTGGCTTATGCACACGCCTGGGTTCAGACCGACGCCCAGGCTCCAGCGGTGGCGCAGCAATGGGCTGTGGCCAGCTTGCTGCCGCGCCCCGACCGCCAGACCGATGTGGTGGTGGTGGTGCCAGCGTTGGCGCTGTCGTGGCACACACTGGCATTGCCCGCTGGCCTGAACAAACAGCCCGCCCGCTTGAAAGCGGCACTGCAAGGCCTGCTCGAAGAGCGATTGCTGGACGAGACCGATGAGCTGCACCTGGCGCTGGGGCCCAACTGGAAACAAACGCCACAACCTTGGGTGGCCGCATGCCAGCGTGCTTGGCTGAGCGACCACCTGCTAGCGCTGGAGGCGGCCGGCCTGAGCGTGCACAGAATCGTGCCCGAAGTGGCCCCCACCGCCGGGGCTTTGCGCATGCTCGCCCTGAGCAATGCCGGCACCGACGCTGACACCGGCTGGCTGTGGTGCAGCCAAGCGGAGCGTGGTGTTTGGGGGGTTCCCCTGCGCGCCATTTCAGACCCAGGCCAAAGCCTGTGGGCCACGCCGGAAGAACGCGATCAGGCCGACGTGCAAGCCGAACCGGCTGTCGTGGCTTTGGCATCGGCCTGTTTGGGCGTGCCAGCGCGCCTGATGGCGCCAGGCCAACACTGGCTGGCGGCTTTGGAGAGCGGTTGGGATTTGGCCCAGTTTGAGTTTCAGGCCAACGCCCAAAGCCGACGCATGAAAAGCTGGCAGCGTGCACTCAGCCATGGCTGGCATGCCCGCGCCTGGCGACCCGCCCGATGGGGCCTTTACGTGTTGCTGGCCAGCCAACTGGTGGGTCTGAATGTCTGGGCCTGGAACACCCGCAACGACTGGCAAGCACAACAACAGGCCTGGACCACCCTGCTGCAAGACAGCTTCCCGAAAACCCGGGTGGTGGTGGATGCCCCTGTGCAAATGGCCCAAGAAGTGGCCCGCTTGCGCCAAAGCTCAGGCCAACTGAGCGCGCAAGACCTGGAGGCCATGCTGGATGCAGTGGGTCAAGCGCTGCCCGAGGGGGTGGTGCCTCCGCGCCAGTGGCGCTTTCAACCCGGCCAATTGCAATGGCCCGACTTCAAGCTCAGCGCCAGCCAGCAAACTGCACTGCGACAAAACCTGGCCGCCAAGGGCTACCAGCTCAAAACCGAAGCCCAGACGGGCACGATCACTGTGCGGGGGGCGTCCCAATGAGCACCCGCACAAGCACTCAAGCGCTGCAGCCGCTGATCGCAGCCGCCCGCGCCACCTGGCAAAAACGCACCCCTCGCGAACGGCAATGGCTGCGCTTGGCGGCGCTGGTGATGCTGCTGACCCTGACGTGGCGCCTGGCCCTTGAGCCGGCCTTGACCACTTGGCGCGAAGCACCCTCACGCCAAGCGGCGCTGGACCAAAAAACCAGCCAAATGCGGCAACTGCAGGCGCAAGCCAAAGCGCTGCAAAAACCCACCGCCATCACCCGCGCCGAGGCACTGCGTTGGCTGGAAGCAAACATCCCGGCCAATCTGGGCAGCGATGCCTCTTGGCGTATGCAAGGCGAGCGCTTGAACGTGAGTTTAAAAAGCGCATCGTCCCAACAACTGGCGCACTGGCTGGTACAAGCGCGCGAACGCGCACAAGCCACGCCCGAACAAGCGCAGTTGCAGCAAACGCCCGCACCATCGGCCGATGCCAGCCCCCAAGACGTGCGATGGAGCGGCACCTTGGTGATGCGCCTGCCTTGAGATCGCAAACCATGACACCCCGCCGCGCGCCACCACACACCACCGCCCCTTGGGGTTGGGCTTGGCTGGGCGCTGGTCTGGGTGGGCTGGTGGCATTGTGCTTTTGGGCACCTGCGCACTGGCTGGCTTGGGGCGTGGCACAAGCCACCCAAGACCGTGTGGTGTTGCAGTCACCCCGGGGCACCGTGTGGTCTGGCTCGGCCCAGTTGGTGCTCAGCGGCGGCCAAGGCAGCCGAGACCAACAAACCTTGCCAGGGCGCATCCAATGGGCCATGGCACCGGGCTGGCTGTCCTTGAATTTGCGTCTGAATGCCGACTGCTGCATGGCCGAAGGCCCTGCGCAAGTGCGCGTGCAAGCGGCCTTGTCCAAGGTCCATGTGCAGGTTCAAGCGCCCCGGTCTCAGTGGCCTGCGGCTTTGCTCAGTGGCCTGGGCGCACCTTGGAACACCCTCCAACCCGAAGGCCAATTGCATTTGCGCACCGAGGCGCTAGGCCTGCAATGGGCAGCAGGCCGACTGCAGGTGCAAGGCCTGGTGGCGCTCGAAGCGCACAACATGTCTTCGCGCTTGAGCCCTCTCAAACCCATGGGCAGCTACCGCATCCAGTTGAGTGGCACCCCAGAGGGCAGCCCCACCCCCGAGCTGAAACTGAGCACCTTGCAAGGCCCATTGCTGCTCACGGGGCAGGGCCAATGGGTGGGAGCCCGCCTGCGTTTCAACGGTGAAGCCAGTGCTGACGTCGGCAGCGAACGCGCCTTGTCAAACCTGCTCAACATCATCGGCCGCCGCCAAGGTGCGCGCAGCTTGCTTTCTTTAGGATAAACATGAACGCCCCTGCATTGTTCACCCCCCACAGCCTGTCGGCCATCGCTCTGGTCTTGGCCTGCTGGGTTTTGCCCGCCGGGGCACAAAGCCCAAACCCCAAACCGCTGTCGGCCAAAGAACCCGTGTCTTTGAATTTTCAGAACGTCGACATCGACGCCGTGGCCCGCACCTTGGCCACGATGTCTGGCCACAACGTGGTGGTCGACCCCCGCGTCAAAGGCACGATGACTTTGTCCAGCACCGTGCCTGTGCCGCCCGCACAGGCCATGCGCCTGTTTGCGCAGCAACTGCGCACCCAAGGCTTTGCCTTGATCGAGTCGTCCGGCCTCTACACCGTGCTGCCCGAAGCCGAAGCCAAGCTGCAAAGTGGCACGGTTTCAGCCGGGGCGGTGCCCGCGAGCAACGGGCAAGTGGTGACCCAGATTTTTCACCTGACGCACGAAAGCGCCAACAGCTTGGTGCCGGTGCTGCGCCCGCTCATCAGCCCCAACAACACCATCAACGTGACCCCCGGCACCAACGCCTTGGTGATCACCGATTACAGCGACAACATCCAACGCCTGAGCCGCATCATCGCGGCACTGGACGTGGCCAATGCCACCGGCGTGGACGTGATTCGGTTGCAGCACGGCATTGCGGCCGACTTGGCGCCCATGGTGCAAAAACTCATCGACTCGGGCGCGGCCAGTGGTGCGCCCGGCGCGGCCAACCAAGCCGATGCCTCATTCAAAACCACCGTGCTGGCCGAGACACGCACCAACTCGCTGATCGTGCGCGCCGCCAACCCGGCCCGCTTGGCGCTCACGCGCTCTTTGGCCGAACAGCTGGACGCGCCCAATGCCGCGGGCCCTGGCGCGGCCAGCGGCAACATCCATGTGGTGTACCTGAAAAACGCCGACGCCACCCAACTGGCCACCACCTTGCGCGCCGCCATGTCGGCGCAAGGCAGCACGGCCTTGACAGGCGCCACCGCTGCCGCACCCTCTCGCTCTGGTGCATCCGCCAGCACGGCGGGCAACACCAGCAACCAGCCCTCGACCGGTGGGCAAGTCCAAGCCGACCCGGCCACCAACGCCCTCATCATCTCCGCACCCGAACCGCAATACCGGCAGTTGCGTGCGGTGATCGACATGCTCGACCAGCGCCGTGCGCAGGTGTTTGTTGAGAGCTTGATCGCCGAAGTCAGCGCCGACAAGGCCGCCGAATTTGGGGTGCAGTGGATGAGCGGCACCGGCTCCAATGGCAGCACCGTCGGGTTGCTGGGCACCAACTTTGCGGTGGGCGGCACCAACTTGCTGAGCTTGGCGGCCAATGCGGCAGCGGGCAACTACACCGCCTCAACAGGTCTGAATCTGGCCTTGGGCGAACGGCGCAACGGCGCATTGGCCTTGGGGGCACTGGCCCGCTTTCTGCAAGCGAATGGCGACGCGAATGTGGTCCTGGGCGGTTTGCTGCAAGACGACACCACCAACAGCCAAGAAAAAGTGCCTGGCCTGGGCGACATTCCGCTGTTCGGCAACCTGTTCCGGTCCGAGTCACGCAGCCGCAAAAAAACCAACCTGATGGTGTTTTTGCGTCCCGTGGTGGTGCGCGACGGGGCTGCCACCGAAGCCTTGTCTTTGGGCCGCTATGAGCAAATGCGCCTGAACCAGCAAGGCTTCCAGCCCGCACCTTCGCGCGTTTTGCCAGTGACCGGGTCTGCCGTGTTGCCCCCCTTGAACGAGAGCGTGCCAGCCGCGACGCCCAGCGTACCGACACCGACACCTGCACAAGATACGGACACATCGACCCCGGCCGTCGTCCAGCCCATCCCGAACTGAACCGCACCGCCTGACCATGCGCCACCCCCTGCCATACGCTTTTGCCCGCACGCACCACTTGCTGCTGGAAGACGACGGCCATCAACTGCGTTTGAGTTGGTGCGAAGACAGCGACCGCTCGGCCTTGTCAGAGCTGACACGCAAGTTTGCGGCCCAACCGATGGCCTGGCACAAAAGCAGCCGCACTGAGTTGTCGCGGCTGATCAACCAAGCGTATTCGGGCGGCCAAGCCCATGGCGCATCGACCGCAGCAGCGGTGGTGAGCGAGGTCGAGTCCGAGGCCGACCTCTCGCGCATGATGCAAGACCTGCCCGCCGTAGAGGACTTGCTCGAAGCCAGCGACGACGCGCCCATCATCCGCATGCTCAACGCCTTGCTCACCCAAGCCGCACGCGACGGGGCCAGCGACATCCACATCGAGCCCTATGAACGCCACTCCAGTGTGCGTTTCCGCATAGACGGCACCCTGCGCGAGGTTGTACAACCGAACCGGGCGCTGCATGCCGCACTGATTTCGCGCCTGAAAATCATGGCCGAACTCGACATCGCAGAAAAACGACTCCCGCAAGACGGCCGCATCAGCCTGCGTTTGGGCGCACGCGCGGTCGACGTGCGCGTGTCCACCCTGCCCAGTGCGCATGGCGAACGTGCCGTGCTGCGCTTGCTGGACAAAAGCGAAGCACGCCTGACCTTGGAGGCCGTGGGCATGCAAGGCACGGTGCTGCAACAGGTGGACCAACTCATCCACCAACCGCACGGCATTTTGCTTGTGACGGGGCCAACGGGCTCGGGCAAAACCACCAGCCTTTACGCCGCGCTGCAGCGCTTGGACGCCACCCGCAACAACATCATGACGGTGGAAGACCCCATCGAATACGAGCTGCCCGGCGTGGGCCAGACGCAGGTGAACGCCAAAATCGACCTGACCTTTGCCAAAGCCCTGCGCGCCATCTTGCGGCAAGACCCCGACGTGATCATGATCGGCGAGATCCGCGACTTTGAGACCGCGCAAATCGCGATCCAAGCCTCGCTCACGGGCCACCTGGTGTTGGCCACGCTGCACACCAACGACGCGGCCAGCGCAGTCAACCGCCTGATCGACATGGGCGTTGAGCCGTTTTTGCTCAGCTCGTCTTTGTTGGGCGTGCTGGCCCAGCGCCTGGTGCGCAAGCGCTGCACGGCTTGCCACGGCGCAGGCTGTGAGGCCTGCGGCCAAACCGGTTACGCCGGGCGCACCGGCGTGTTCGAGTTGCTGATGGCCACCGACGACATCCGCGCCCAAATTCACAACCGTGCAGCCGAAGCCGCGCTGCGCACCACCGCCATGGCCCAAGGCATGGTGTTGATGCGCGATGACGGCCAACGCTTGGTCGATGCAGGCATCACCAGCGCCGAAGAGCTGTTGCGCGTCACGCGCGACTGAAACCGCATGCCGCCGTTGACCCGTCTTTGCCCCAACCTGCTCATGTGGGCGCTGGGCGTATGCGTGGGGGCCTTGCCCTTTTCCGCCAGGGCCGCAACAGCCGCCCCCGAGACGCCCAGCAGCACACCAGACACGCC
>NZ_CALBEX010000236.1 GCF_937889215.1 uncultured Limnohabitans sp. | reverse complement strand
TGTACCAACAGCCGGGCAGCGAATCGGCCGTGAGCCAGTACGACAAGGACGATGTGGAGGCCGCGGGCCTGGTCAAGTTCGACTTCTTGGGTTTGGCCACGCTCACGATTTTGGAGATCGCCCGGGAGTTCATCATCCAGCGGCACAAGGGGCAGGACAATTTTGCCTTTGAGAACATTCCGCTCGATGACGCCCCGACGTACAAATTGTTTTCAGACGGCAAAACCGAGGCGGTGTTCCAGTTTGAAAGCCGAGGTATGCAAGGCATGCTGCGCGATGCGCGCCCGAGCCGCTTGGAAGACCTGATCGCCCTGAACGCCTTGTACCGCCCGGGGCCTATGGACCTGATCCCGAGCTTTGTGGCCCGCAAGCACGGCCGCGAGGTCATCGAGTATCCGCACCCGCTGGTGGCCGAGATGCTCAGTGAGACCTACGGCATCATGGTTTACCAAGAGCAGGTGATGCAGACCGCCCAGATTCTGGGTGGCTACAGCTTGGGCGGCGCGGACATGCTGCGCCGGGCCATGGGCAAGAAAAAGGCCGAAGAAATGGCCGAGCACCGCGCCATTTTCCGCGCCGGCGCGGCCAAGAACGACATCACCGAAGACAAAGCCGACGAAGTCTTTGACTTGATGGAGAAGTTCGCGGGCTACGGTTTCAACAAATCGCACGCTGCGGCTTATTCATTGCTCGCGTACCACACCGGCTGGCTCAAGGTGCACTACACCGCCGAGTTCTTTTGCGCCAACATGACGGTCGAGATGGACGACACCGACAAGTTGAAGGTGCTATACGAAGACGCGGTCAAGTTTGGCATCCGGTTTGACCCGCCTGATGTGAACCGGGGCACGCACCGCTTCGAACCTGTGACCGACAAAATCATCCGCTACGGATTGGGCGCCATCAAGGGCACGGGTCAGCAAGCGATCGACGCCATCGTGGCGGCCCGCAACGAAGGCGGCCCGTTCACCAGCTTGTTTGACTTTGCGGTGCGCGTGGACCGCACCCGCATCAACAAACGCACGGTGGATGCGCTGATCAAGGCTGGGGCTTTTGACTCGCTGCACATGAACCGTGCGGCTTTGTCGGCCAGCATCGACCGGGCGTTTGAGTTTTCAGCCGCCACCACGGCCAACGCGAACCAAGGCGGCTTGTTCGACATGCTTGGCGACGACTCGCATGGCTCCAGCACGCAAGAGCCTGAGTTGGTGGAGGTGATGCCATGGGGCATCAAGGAGCGCTTGCTGCTCGAAAAAACGGCCGTGGGCTTCTTTTTATCGGGTCACCTGTTTGATGCCGTGGAGCGTGAGGTGCGGCAGTTTGCCCGCCGCAAGATTGACGAACTGATCGACAGCCGCGAATCGATGGTCCTGGCCGGCATCGTGAGCGATTTGCGCATCATCAACGGCCAGCGCGGCAAGGTGGCGATCTTCAAGCTCGACGACAAAACCGGCATGATGGAAGCCACCGCCGACGAAGCCCTGATCAACTCGGCCAAGCATTTGCTCAAAGACGACGAGCTGATCATCGTCACGGCCAAGATGCAGGCGGACCGTTTCTCGGGCGGTTTCCGCCTCAAGATGGAGCAGATCATGGACTTGGGGGCGGCGCGTTGCCGCTTTGGCAAATACCTGCGCGTGGCCGTCAATGGCCGTGCACCCGACATTGCGCGCATCGTCAAAGAGTTCCCCGCGCAGCGCGAGCAGACCGAACAAGGTGACTTGGTGCGCGGCTTGCCGGTGCGCTTGGTGCTGGAGCGTCGCAACGAAGATTTGGCTGCCCGCGCTGAGCTGGCGCTGGGTGAGGCCGCCAAATTCTTTCCCACCGATGCGGCGCTGGCCAGCTGGATGGCGCAGGCCGATCAGGGTCAGGCGCGGATTGTGTACGACTGAGGCTGCCCGGCTCAGTCCAGTGGCCTGAAGCCCAGCACGATCACAGGGGGGACGCGCCCATCGGTGTCCCTGGGCAGTATTTGGGTTTTGTCGATGGCCCGCAGCACGGCCTCGTCCCATGCTCTGTTGCCGCTCGACTGCACGATGCGGCGGCTCAGGATGGTGCCGTCGACGGCCACCCGGACTTCCACCTCTGCCCGAGCATTGCCTAAAACATCCCCAGGGTAGGTGATGTTGGGTTTGATCCGGCCAATCAGTCGGCCTGCATAGCTGGCAGATGGGCCTGAAGATTTGAGCGCCGTGCCTGTGGCGTTTGGCCCACCCGATGCACCGGCCATGCCTTGCATGCGCTCCAGATTTTCTTTGCGCAAGGCTTCAGCGCGGACCACATCGGCTTTGGCTTTGGCGGCTTCTTCTTTGCGTTTTTTCTCGTCAGCCAAAGCCTTGGCCTTTTCTGCGGCCTTTTTCTTCTCGAGCACTTGCGCGGCCAGCGCCTTCTTTTTCTCTTCAGCCTTGTCTTTTTCAGCTTTCGCTTTATCGGCTTTTTCTTTTTCGGCTTTTTCTTGGGCTTCTTTTTTCTTCTTTTCCAAAGCCTTGCGTTTGAGCTCTGCTGCTTTTTCTTCTTGCTTGAGTTTGTCTTCTTGCTTTTTCTTTTCAAGCGCAATTTGCGCATCTCGCAGCGTGTGATCGGGCTCAGGCTCAGCTTGGGCCGGAGGGGGCGCAGGGGTGGGTTCCGGGGCGGGCTTTGGCTCTGACGGTGGCTCGGGTGTGGGTTCCGGTGTGGGCTCTTGCAGTCGAGGAGCCGCCGCTTGCGGCACAGCCGACCACAGTTCGGCCTCGGCTTGCAAGGTTTGGGGTTGTGTTTTCCAAGCGGTAGCCAGTCCCAGCGCTAAGAACAGCAACAAGTGCACTGCACCGGCAACCACCCAGGCGCGTCCCATGCCCGGCTGGGCTGGCGGGGCAAACTCTAAGTGCGGGGCGGGCTTGGCGCTCACGTTAGGGCTTTCAGGGTGCCAGTTGAACTGACAGGCCCACCCTGGCAATGCCCGCGCGCTGCAAGCTGTCCATGACTTTGACCACGGTTTCGTATTTCACGCTGCGGTCGGCGCTGATGACAACGGCGGTGTTGGCGTTGTCGCCCACCAGGCTTTTCACGCTTTTGGCCACGTTGGCCAGGGTGGCACTGTCGGTTTTGCCGTTGTTCACCAGTTCTAGGCGCTCGTCTTTTTGAATGACCACTTGCACCACCTGATCGGGTTGCTTGGCGGCCTTGCCCACGCTGGGCAGATCGACCATGCTGGGTGTGATCATGGGTGCGGTCACCATGAAGATGATCAAGAGCACCAGCATCACATCGATGAAGGGCACCATGTTGATTTCAGAGATGGTGCGGCGACCGCGGCTTCGGGAAGAGGGGGATGGCATGGCGCAATCCCATCAATGGCCAGAGGCCGAATTGCTGCCGCCCGATGAGCCCAAGCTGCGCTGGAGGATGTTGGAGAACTCTTCAATGAAGGTTTCCAGCTTGATGGCGATGCGGTCGACGTCGTGGGAGAAGCGGTTGTAAGCCAGCACGGCTGGAATGGCTGCGAACAAACCGATGGCAGTAGCCACCAGGGCTTCGGCAATGCCGGGGGCCACTGTGGCCAGCGTGACTTGCTGCAAGCTGGCCAAGCCGGTGAAGGCGTGCATGATGCCCCACACGGTGCCAAACAAACCCACATACGGCGAGATGGAGCCGACCGAGGCGAGGAAGGCCAGTTGCGATTCGGCCATGTCCATTTCGCGCTGGAAGCTCGCCCGCATGGCGCGGCGTGCCCCGTCGAGCAAAGTGCCCGCGTCGCTGATGCGGCGTTCCCGCAGTTTTTGGTACTCGCGCATGCCGCTGGCAAAAATGCGCTCCATGGGGCCCGACATTTTGGCGTTCTGGCTGGCAGCGTTGAATAGTTCGTTCAGGCTGGTGCCTGACCAGAACACGCGCTCGAACTCGTCGTTCAGAGTTTTGATGCGTTTGATGGCTGTGATTTTGCGCACGATGGCCGCCCAGCTGGCCACCGATATACCGAGCAAAATCAGCACCACCAACTGGACCACAAAACTGGCGTGCAGCAGCAGCGAGACGATGGACATGTCTTGGTTCATTTCAGGGCTTCCAGAACAGGGGCCGGGATGCGGCCGGGTTTCAAGGTGGTGCTGTCGACCCAGCCCAGGCGAATGGTGCCTTCGGCCAGGAGTCGTTCGTTACTTGGGGTGGTTTGGCCCGGTGTGCGCAGGTAGGCACGCTGGGCAATGGTCAGGCTGGCTTTGCCGCCGCTTTGCAGCTCGGCGGTGACGACCAGGGTGTCGTCCAGGCGGGCGGGCGAGTGGTATTTGACGGCGGTTTCAGACACGACAAACATGCCGCCAGATTGGTCGCGCAGCACCTGCTGGCCAAAACCCAGGGCACGCAGCCATTCGGTGCGGGCACGCTCAAAAAACTTCAGGTAGTTGGCATAGAACACGATGCCGCCTGCGTCGGTGTCTTCCCAGTAGATGCGGATGGGGTGCTCAAAAGCATTGGCGTTTGTGCTGGGGCTTGGCGTGTTCATGGCTGCAACCAAGCCTTCAGGCGGGCGATGGCGGTTTGCAACTCGGCCATGGAATTGGCGGTGGAAAACCGCACAAAGTGTGCTGTTTGGTCGGTGCCAAAATCGCGCCCGGGTGTGATGGCCACATGGGCGTGTTCCAACGCGGCAAAGGCAAATTCCCAGCTGTCTTTGAGGCCCAGCTGTTGGCACGCGGCCGTGCAGTCGGCCCAGGCGTAAAAGGCCCCATCTGGGGGCACAGGCACGCTCAGACCCAGCGCATTCAGGGCCGGGATGAAGTAGTCACGCCGCGCTTTGAACTCGGCACGGCGGCGTTCGTAGTCGGCCAGGCTCTCGGGCTCAAAGCAGGCCAGCGCTGCCTGTTGTGCCACGGTGCTGGCGCAAATGAACAGGTTTTGTGCCAGGCGCTCCAGCACGGGTGTCAGCTGCTCAGGCACTACCAGCCAGCCCAAGCGCCAGCCGGTCATGTTGAAGTATTTGCTGAAGCTGTTGATGCTGATGACGTCGTCGCCCAGGGCCAGAGCGCTTTGACCGAAAGTGTCATCGTGGCTCAGGCCGAGATAGATTTCGTCGATCAGGGTGATGCCGCCGTGGCTGCGCACCACGTCAAGGATGCGGGCCAGCTCGACCGGTTCAATCGAGGTGCCCGTGGGATTAGAGGGCGATGCCAGCAAGACGCCTCGGGTTTTTGGGCCCCAAGCGGCGGCCACTTTCGCGGCGCTGAGCTGGAAGCGCTCCTCGGCGGTGGTGGGCACCAAGACCGCGGTGCCCTCGGCCGCGCTCACAAAGTGGCGGTTGCAGGGGTAGCTCGGGTCGGGCATCAGGATTTCGTCACCCCGGTCAATCAGGGCCAGGCAGGCCAATTGCAAAGCCGCCGAAGCGCCCGCTGTGACCACGATGCGGCTGGCGGGCACCTGCACGCCAAAGCGGGAGGCGTACCAACCGCTGATAGCCTGGCGCAGGGCGTCCAGGCCCAGCGCGGGGGTGTATTGGGTTTGGCCCGACTCGATCACGGCAAGCGCGGCTTGCTGCACGAGGGGCGGGGCGGTGAAGTCAGGTTCACCGATGTTGAGAAACACCACAGGCCGGTCGCTTTGGGCGACTTCGCGGGCCTTTTGCGAGGCGGCTTTGGCCACCTCCATGACATAAAAGGGCTCGATGCGCTCGGCACGCTCAGAGATGCGCATGGTGTCTTGGGTCGTTGAGGTGTTTATTTGACACGCCCGGATTGGCGGTCGGCTTGCACTTCGGCACTGCGCAACTCGGGGGCCAAGCCACCCAACACTGCGTTGACGTATTTGTGGCCATCGGTGCCGCCAAAGTCTTTGGCCAGCTCGATGCATTCGTTGAGCACCACACGCCAGGGCACGTCCAGGCAATGCTGCATTTCGTAAACACCGATCCACATGATGGCGTGTTCGACCGGCGAAATTTCGGCAAAGCTGCGGTCGAGCTTGGGCGCGATCAAGGCGTCCAGAGCCTCGGATTGTTCGGTGCAGCCATAAAGCAGGGCGTCGTAATGGGCCGAGTCGGCTTTGTGAAAGCCCGACAGATCGCGCGTGAAGACGTCGATGTCAGCCGCTTCGTTGCGGCCCACAATGTGCTGGTACAGCGCCTGCAAGGCGAACTCACGCGAGCGGCTGCGGGCAGGTTTGGCCGAAGATTTGCGAGTGCCAGCAGTGGGCTTGGTGTCCGCTGCGGTGACTTCTGACATGGGGGTGGGTTCGGTCATCAGGTGTTCTCTTCGTCGTCCAGACCATCGGCCAACTCGGCCATGTCGGCGGCCAGGTCGTCCATGATGCAAGCCATCTCGACCGCCACGCGGGCTGCGTCGCGCCCCTTTTCGGTTTGGCGCACGATGGCTTGTTCCAGGTTTTCAGTGGTCAGGATGGCATTGGCGATGGGCAGGTTGTAATCCAGTGCCACGCGGCTCACGCCTGCGCCGGATTCGTTGGCCACCAGCTCGAAATGGTAAGTCTCGCCTCGGATGATGCAGCCCAGCGCGATCAGCGCGTCGTATTCGGCACGCTCGGCCATGGCCTGCAAGGCCACGGGTACTTCGAGTGCGCCGGGCACCATGACGTGGTCGATGCTGGTCACGCCCAGGGCTTCGAGCTCTTCGATGCAGGCTTTGGCCAGGGCGTTGGTGATGTCTTCGTTGAAGCGGGCTTGCACGATGCCGATGTGCAGAAATTGGCCGTCGAGTTCTTCGGCCTGGCCTTTGTTGGCTTCGAGCATGGTTATTCCTTGGGGATGTAAGCGGTGATTTCGAGGCCGTAGCCGGTCATGCTGGGCATGCGGCGCGGCTGGCCCATGAGGCGCATTTTGTGCACGCCGCATTCGCGCAGAATTTGTGCGCCCACGCCGTAGGTGCGCAGGTCCATCTTGCCGCGCTCAGGCGCTTGGGCTGAACGGGCACGGCCTTCAAATTGGGCCAGCAATTGGTCTGCCGACTCGCCACAGTTGAGCAGTACCGCCACGCCACAGCCTTGGGCATTGATGTAACTCAGGCTGGCGTCCAGGCCCCAGGAATGCATGGCGCGGTTCACTTCGAGGGCGTCGAGCACCGACAGCGGCTCGTGCACGCGGACCGCCACCTCGGTCTCGGGTGTCCATTCGCCCTTGACCAAAGCCAGGTGCACAGCTTGGTTGGTTTGGTCGCGGAAGGCGTGGGCGGTGAACTCGCCATGCGCGGTTTGAAGTGGGCGGCTGCCAAGGCGTTCCACCAGCGATTCGTTCCGGCTGCGGTGCTCGATCAGGTCGGCGATGGTGCCGATTTTCAGGCCGTGCTCGGCCGCGAAGATTTGCAAGTCTGGTAGGCGGGCCATGGTGCCGTCGTCCTTCATGATCTCGCAGATCACCGACGAGGGGCTGCAACCGGCCATGGCGGCCAGGTCGCAACCGGCTTCGGTGTGGCCAGCGCGCATGAGCACGCCGCCGTCCACCGCTTGCAGCGGGAAGATGTGGCCAGGTTGCACCAGGTCGGTGGGCTGGCTGGTCTTGGCCACGGCCGCTTGCACCGTGCGGGCACGGTCAGCGGCCGAGATGCCGGTTGTCACCCCTTCGGCAGCTTCAATAGACACGGTAAACGCCGTGCTGTAGACGGTGCCGTTGCGCGCCGCCATGGGCGGCAGCTTCAAAAATTCGCAGCGCTCGCGGGTGAGCGTCAGGCAAATCAAGCCCCGGCCAAAGCGTGCCATGAAGTTGATAGCTTCGGGGGTGACGTGGTCAGACGCCAGGACCAGGTCGCCTTCGTTTTCGCGGTCTTCTTCGTCAACCAGGATCACGATGCGGCCGGCTTTCATCTCGGCCACGATCTCTTCGACGGGCGAGATCGCCACGGGCATGCGTTGTTCGGGCGCGTTCATGGGGTGTCTTTCTGGGTCAGGCCTGCGCTGAGCATCCGCTCAACATAACGGGCCACGGTGTCGATTTCGAGGTTGACCCGGCTGCCCGCTTGAAGGCTGCCGAGGGCGGTGTTGTCCACGGTGTGCGGGATCAGGTTGATGCTGATCTCGCAGCCATCGGTCAGATCAGTCACGCGGTTGACGGTGAGGCTCACGCCATTGACGGTGATGGAGCCCTTGTAAGCGAGGTATTTGGCCAGGGTGTGCGGGGCCAAAATGCGCAGCTCCCAGCTTTCGCCGATTTGCGCAAAGTGGCTGATTTGGCCCACGCCATCGACGTGGCCGGACACGATGTGCCCGCCCAAGCGGTCGTTGGCGCGCAAAGCTTTTTCAAGGTTCACGGTGCCTTCTTGGTCCAGACTGCTCGTTTTGTCCAGCGATTCGGCCGAGATGTCGATGGTGAATTGACGGCGCTCGGGGTTGAAGGTGGTGACGGTCATGCAGGCGCCGTTCAGGGCGATGCTGTCGCCCAGGCCTACATCGTCGAGATACCCGGCGGGGGCCTCGATGGTGAGGCGCTTGCCGTGGTGTAAAGAGCGACCCAGGTCGTGGGTGGCGACGATTCGCCCCACGCCGGTGATGATTCCGGTGAACATAGCTGTCTATTTTCGCAGGTAAAGAGGGTGATTCGAACGGACTTGCAACAAAAAAGCAGGCCCAAGCCCTGGCCACGGATCAGGGTTAACCAAGGGCCATGTGGGCAGGATGTATGCCTAGAATGGTGCATTGCAGCAGATTGTTCAATTGCCTTCCCCCATCAGGAGTATTCATTGCCGGTCAAGCCCCAAGCCAAAGCGGCCAAAAAGTCTTCCTCCGCCCAAGCTTGCGCTGCCCCGGTTTTGGCCCCAGCGCGGACCATCAAAAAATACCCCAATCGGCGCTTGTATGACACGCAGACATCCAGTTATGTGACCCTGGCCGAAATTAAAAAACTGGTCATGACCGCATCCCCAGTGGTGGTGCTGGACGCCAAAACTGGCGACGACCTGACGCGCTCCATTTTGTTGCAGATCATCCTGGAAGAGGAGTCTGCGGGGGCACCGATGTTCAGCGAAGCGGTGTTGTCCAACATCATCCGTTTTTATGGCCATGCGATGCAAGACCACATGGGGTCTTATTTGGAAAACCATGTGCAGTCGTTCATGGATTGGCAAAGTAAGCTCGGGGAATCCAGCCCGACCCTGAGCCCCGAAGTCTGGTCTCAGTTCATGCAGTGGCAAACGCCGCTGATGCACAACATGTTTTCTGGTTTGGCCGACCCTTCGCAAAATGTCATGGCGCAGGTGCAAGAGCAGATGCAGAAAAACACCCAACAGATGCTCGGCGCCTTGGGTTTGAAGACCTGAAGGTGGCTTGATAGTCATTTGTCACCGTGTTGTCGTTTTTCCGGGGACAATGCGGGGATGAGTGAAATGAACATCAACGCCTCCGTGCCCACCCCCAAAGTGGGTTTTGTCAGCTTGGGTTGCCCCAAAGCTTTGACCGATTCCGAACTGATCCTGACGCAATTGAGCGCCGAGGGTTACCAAACTTCTAAAACCTTTGAGGGGGCAGACCTCGTCATCGTGAACACCTGCGGGTTCATCGACGAAGCCATCAAAGAAAGCCTGGACACCATTGCTGAGGCATTGAGCGAAAACGGCAAGGTCATCGTGACCGGTTGCCTGGGGGCCAAAACAGGCGAGGGTGGCGGCAACATGGTGCTGGAAATGCACCCCAGCGTGCTGGCGGTGACCGGTCCGCACGCCACCCAAGAGGTGATGGACGCTGTGCATACGCACCTGCCCAAACCGCATGACCCCTTTCTGGATTTGGTGCCCGGTGGCTTTGGCGAGGCGGGCCTGAAGCTCACGCCGCGCCACTATGCGTATCTGAAAATCAGCGAAGGCTGCAACCACCGTTGCACCTTTTGCATCATCCCTTCCATGCGAGGTGACTTGGTGTCACGCCCCATTGGCGATGTGCTCAAAGAAGCCAAAGCCTTGTTTGAGGGTGGGGTGAAAGAACTGCTGGTCATCAGCCAAGACACCTCGGCCTACGGCGTGGATGTGAAGTACCGTACCGGCTTTTGGGATGGCAAACCGGTTAAGACCCGCATGCTGGAATTAGTGCAGACGCTGGGCGAGATGGCCCGAGAGCACGGTGCTTGGGTGCGCTTGCATTATGTCTATCCTTACCCGAGCGTGGACGACATCATCCCCTTGATGGCCGAAGGGCTGGTGTTGCCCTATTTGGATGTGCCGTTTCAGCACAGCCACCCCGATGTGCTCAAGCGCATGAAGCGCCCGGCCAGCGGCGAGAGGAATTTGGAACGCATCCAGCGTTGGCGCGAGTTGTGCCCCGAGTTGGTGATTCGCAGCACCTTCATTGCCGGCTTCCCAGGAGAGACCGAAGAAGAGTTTGAGCACTTGCTGGGCTTTTTGCGCGAAGCGCAAATTGACCGCGCGGGGTGTTTCGCCTACAGCCCGGTCAAGGGTGCTACGGCCAATGAGTTGCCGGGCATGCTGCCCGAGGCGCTGCGTGAAGAGCGCCGCGCCCGTTTCATGGCCGTGGCCGAAGAGGTGTCGATTGCTCGATTGCAGCAACGTGTGGGCGCAACCATGCAGGTGTTGGTGGACAGCGCTCCTGCCATGGGCCGACGCGGCGGGGTGGGCCGCAGCTTTGGCGATGCACCTGAGATCGATGGCGTGGTGCGTTTGCTGCCGCCTGAGAAGATCAGCAAAACACTCAAAGTGGGTGAATTCACACGCGCCCGCATTCTCAGCGTGGAAGGCCACGACTTGGTGGGGGTGCCGGTTTGAGGGTCTGCGGCGAACGTCTGCGCAGCTTGAGTGCTGTCGGCGTACGCCGCAGGGCTTTGAGTTTGACGACCCCCGCTCACAAAGCCTTGGGTGGTCAAACCTCTTTTTTGACAAGTGGTGATTTTGAAGAGGACAACAAAAAAGCCGTTGATCAGAAATCAACGGCTTGTGATGTTTTGAGCTTATCGCATTCGATAAGATTGGTGCCCAGAAGAAGCAACGGACATCCAGTATTTACAGGGGTTCGCTGGCATTGTTGGGGATTTTTTGGGGTTGACCGGTTTCCCAAACTATGATCTCGGACAGCAAATAACGGCCAAAAGCGTCACGACGGGGGAAGCCTGGTAGAGCCTCTCGCTTGCGCAAAGTGTTGTCGCTGACGCCCAGCCGCGTACACAGCTCTTCGCGGGTGAGTCTAGCGCCGATTTTGGTGCTGAGGGTATGCAGTGCCTGGCTCATGGGCGCCATCACCGCTCCCATTTCCGCAATCGCCGCTTTGGTGGCAGCCTTGACCGCCATGTTCAAGATGTCATCTGCGAGCACAACATCACGAGAGGAAGACTGCGCCGCCCGCGGCAGCGAGGCATTGCGCACGCCCTCTTCAACCGCCTGAGCAACAATCTTACGCATTTGTGCAGTAGTCAAAACCACGACATCTGAACCTGAGGATGACATTTTTTTAACCTCGTGGAACGTTTTCGGTTTACGTGCTCAAATTTGAGTTTGCGTCTGGGAGATCAACCGGCTTGTGAGTTGAAGAGTCCAAAGCCAGCTGTTCAAGAGATCGCCCAGCGTCATCGGTTAAGGTCATCGCTCGCATTCCCGGGAAAAGCCCTTGCTTGCGCAAACTTTTAATGCAGGAATTGAGCTCCGGCCACCCTGCAATCACCTCGCGCATCAGGTGTGCGTTCTCAGGGGTTGCTTTAATGACGCTGGGCATGCTCAGGCTCAGGCAACCGAATGCTCTTTCAAGCAATTGGGACAGACTTGTGACGCCTCACCTGCATGGGCCATGTATTGACCTTGACATTTTCGGCAACGACGGATGACCAGCTCGCATTTGCGCCTGCCACCCCATGAGCGTGTCATCTGTGTAGGATTGACACAAAAAATAGCCGCGACTGAACGGGATTACGTAGTCACGTTCACTGGCGCGAAATGCTGGGTCTCCACTCGAACGCCAGGAATCAGACTGCGATGGTGAGGCAGTCACACGGGCGTAGTGATAGAAAGCATGAGCGTAAGCGGCATACTCCGGTAGAGTTCGGCTCGCGTGGTCGTACAGCCGAACCAGCAGTGCTGCATGGGAGCGGCGCTGAGGCGTTTTGACGTACCACATCAGGTCGTTTGGCTGCTGTCCGCTTGGGGAGCTGTCACCCATGACCTCTCTCCAGATCGTCCGGGCATCGAGCTGTGAAAGCCCCGTGATCTGTGAAACAACACAGGCGCGAGCCCCCAAACGCACCATCATGATTGCCCAGGGATAGACGTGGGCGAGGGTGGTGGTTGTGATGCCCATGATCACACCCCTTTGCGCGTGCGGGTTGCTGCTTGCACGACTTCGAGTGGGAACGTCTT
>NZ_CALBEX010000235.1 GCF_937889215.1 uncultured Limnohabitans sp. | reverse complement strand
CGCTTGGACGTGCAGGCCACCTTTGGGCACAGCGCCCCACTGATTTTGGAGATTGGTTTTGGCATGGGCGACGCCACCGCCAAGATCGCACAGGTGCGCCCGGACGACAACTTTTTGTGTTGCGAAGTGCATGAACCGGGCGTGGGTGCCTTGCTCAAGCGGTGCGGCGAGGAAAGCATTGGCAACATCCGCATCGTGCGGCACGACGCCATCGAAGTCATGGACAACATGCTGGGCCCGGACAGTTTGGACGGCGTGCACATTTTCTTTCCAGACCCTTGGCACAAAAGCCGCCACCACAAACGTCGCCTGATCCAGTCGCCCTTTGTGCATCGCCTGGCCCAACACATCAAGCCCGGCGGCTACCTGCATTTGGCCACCGACTGGCAGCCTTATTCCGAGCAGATGATGGGCGTGCTGCGCGCCGAGCCCTTGCTGGTCAACACCAGCGATGCGGCCGACGGCTTTGCCGCCAAGCCCGACTACAGGCCGCTCACCAAGTTTGAAAACCGGGGCCTCAAGCTGGGTCACGGCGTGTGGGACCTGGTGTTTCGGCGCGTTTGACATGCGCGATTCAGGGCACTCGGCTGCGTTGCCCATGCGAGACGGCGTGAGTGCCAGCGTGGTGTCGGTGCCGCAAGGCGCGCCGCACCTGCTCGATTTTTTGGCCCAGCGCATGCCCGGCGTCTCGCACAGCGAATGGGCCGAGCGCTTGGCGCAAGGCCTGGTGCTACACGAAGACGGTCAAACGGCCCTGCCCGACGAAAGTTGCCAACCGGGCCAGCGCCTTTATTACTACCGGCATCTGGCCGATGAACCCGTGCTGCCGTTTCAGGCGCAGATCCTGTTTGAAGACGCGCACCTGTTGGTGGCCGACAAACCGCACTTCATGCCCGTCACACCCTCGGGCCGCTACGTGCAGCAAAGCCTTTTGGTGCAACTCAAGCGCCTGACGGGCTGCGCCGATCTGGTGCCGCTGCACCGCATTGACCGAGAAACCGCTGGCCTGGTTCTGTTTGGCAAGCGACTGCAAGACCGCGACGCCTACCACGCCTTGTTTCGAGACAAGCACATCCACAAGGTCTACCAAGCCGTGGCGGCCTGCCCGAAGGACTTGGCTTTGCCACGGGTGCACACCAGCCGATTGGTGCCGGGCGAGCCTTTTTTCAGAACCCAGGAAGTGCCCGGACTGGCCAACAGCGAAACCCGTATTCGGCTGCTGAGAACCGAAGGCGAACGGGCCCTGTACCAGCTCGAACCTGTCAGCGGCAAGCGGCACCAGCTCAGGGTGCACATGATGTCGCTGGGCCTGCCGATTGAGGGCGATCTGTTTTATCCCACCTTGCAACAAGGCCCGAACGAAGCCGAAGACTTCAGTCGGCCCTTGCAATTGCTGGCCCAGTCCGTGGCATTTGCCGACCCACACACGGGCCAAGCCCGTGTGTTCGCTAGCGCCAGGCAGCTGAGCGTCAGCCCATGATTTCGGTGGCCGAAATCTTGTATTTGAAAGCGTCGGGCGTGTAAGAGTCCAAGCGTCCTTCCGCGGTTTCGGACACGGGGTACATCAGAAAGTCCACTGCGCCGCCCTTCGAACCGGGCAGGCTCACCACATGTTTCATGGCGTGACGCCGTTCAGGCTTTGGCCGAGGCCAAACTCAGGCGTCAAACCCGCTCGGCCACCCAAGCCTGCACACTGGCCAACGCAGCGGGCAGTGCCGATGCGTTGGTGCCTCCGGCCATGGCGATGTCCGGCTTGCCGCCGCCTTTGCCGCCCACTTGAGCCGCCACAAAGTTGGCCAGCTCGCCCGCCTTGACTTTGTCCACGGTGTCGGCGGTCACGCCAGCGGCGATCTGCACCTTGTCGCCCTCGACCGCCGTCAACACGATGACGGCTGTCTTCATCTTGTCTTTGAGTTTGTCCACGGTGTCGCGCAGGGTTTTGGCATCGACCCCTTCGAGTTTGGCCACCAAAAGCTTGATGCCTTGGATGTCCACAGCTTGTGTCATCAGCTCGTCGCCTTGGGCCGAAGCCAGCTTGCCTTTGGCGGCAGCCAGTTCTTTTTCCAGGGCTTTGACTTGGTCGAGCACTTGGGCAATGCGGTTGTTCAGCTCGGCAGGTTGAGCTTTCAGCGTGCCTGCGGCTTTGGTCACCGTGTCTTCGAGTGACTGCAAATAAGCCAGCGCATTTTCACCGGTCACGGCTTCGATGCGGCGCACGCCTGCGGCCACGCCGCCTTCGCTCACGATCTTGAACAAGCCAATGTCGCC
>NZ_CALBEX010000234.1 GCF_937889215.1 uncultured Limnohabitans sp. | reverse complement strand
TATTGGCAGCCCCCGAGTGAACGCTTCATCCAAGTGTCCACCAGGTCCACCGTCAGCGGCGCGTGCACGCCGATGCTGGGGTGCAAAGAAGAAGGCGGGTTCCAAGCCTTGTAGCGCACGCTGGCGACGTACTCGCCCACCACGCCCGTGGGCTGCAGGGGCAGGGGCTTGCCGTTCACGGTCACTGTGTGGCGCGCCGGGTTGATGCCGGTCACATGCACCTCGATGCGCTCCAGTGAGGAGTCCACATAACGGGCCGTGCCGCCTGCGCCGTTTTCTTCGCCCATGACGTGCCAAGGCTCCAGCGCGTTGCGCAGCGTCAGCACCGCACCATCGACGCTGACTTGCCCGACCAGGGGAAAGCGGAACTCAAAGTGTGGTGCAAACCAGCTCGGGTCGAAGTGGAAGCCGGCATCGCCCAGCTCGGTGAGCACGTCGTCAAAGTCCTTGTGCAGCCAATGCGGCAGCATGAAGCGGTCGTGCAGCTCGGTGCCCCAGCGGGTCACGGGGGCAGAATAGGGTTCGTCCCAAAAGCGTGCAACGAGCGAGCGCAGCAGCAGTTGCTGCACGATGCTCATGCGGGCGTGGGGCGGCATCTCGAAAGCGCGCAACTCCAAGAGGCCCAAGCGGCCGGTGCTGCTGTCGGGTGAGTACATCTTGTCGATGCAAAACTCGCTGCGGTGGGTGTTGCCGGTCACGTCGATCAGGATGTTGCGCAGGGTGCGGTCGACGATCCATGGGGGCATGTCTTCGCCATGGTGTTGCCGGTGCCGAACGATTTCGCGCAGGGCGATTTCCAGCTCATAGACCTGGTCGTTGCGCGCTTCGTCCACACGCGGGGCCTGGCTGGTGGGGCCGATGAACATGCCGCTGAACAAATAGCTCAGGCTCGGGTGGTTGTGCCAATACAGGATGAGGCTGGCGAGCAGTTCAGGGCGTCGTAAAAACGGGCTGTCGGTCGGGGTGGCCCCGCCCATCACCATGTGGTTGCCGCCACCGGTGCCGGTGTGGCGGCCGTCGGTCATGAACTTTTCTGCGGACAGGCGCGTCTCGAAAGCGGCCTGGTACAAGAACTCGGTGTGCGCCACCAACTCGGCCCAGTTGTGGGTCGGGTGGATGTTGACCTCGATCACGCCGGGATCGGGCGTGACTTGCAGGAGTTTGAGGCGCGGGTCGCGGGGCGGTGGGTAGCCTTCCATGACGATCTTCATGCCCAGCTGCCTCGCCGTGGCTTCTACCGCGCTGACCAGCGCTAGATAGTCTTCGAGGCGGGCCAGGGGGGGCATGAAGACATACAGCACACCCGACTTGTCGCCTGTTTTCTCGGCGTCCGACTCGGCTTTGGGGCCATTGGCCCGGTTGGGGTCGCGCACTTCCACACACAAGGCGGTGCGCACCACCGAGGGGTCGGACGCGAACTTGGCCACCGGCGCATGGGCGGGCAGCGCTTGCGCTTGGCGCGGTTGTTGGGTCACCACTGGGGTGGTAAGCAAGGCGTTGCGGTGGGCGAACGGGTCTTGCTCAATCATGTGCCAACGGTCGGTTGGCGCGGCCCAGGGCAGCGAATCCAGCGGCAAACGCCAGCCCATGGGCGAGTCACCGGGCATGAGGTACATGCGCTCGTCGCGCAAAAACCAGGGGCCGGTTTGCCATTGCGGCCCAGCCAGATCGGGCTCAGCCGTGTCTGTGATTTGAAGCGGCAGCACATAACCCACCGCTTGGTCCAGGCCTTGGCTGAAGATGCGGCGCAAGCGGTTGCGCTCCATCTCGTCGTCCAAGCGGGCGTCAAAAGGGTCGACATTCACTGGCAAGCGGCGTTCGCGCCACAGGTAATACCAGGTGTCCTCGTAGCCGGGCACCACGGTGTCGGCACCCAAACCCAGCTGCGCTGTGAGTCCTTGCATGAAGCGCTGGGCGTCAGCGCTGGTGTAATGGCTCGGTTCGCGTTCGTCGGCAAACACCTCGGGGTGTTGCCAGCAAGGCGTGCCATCGGCGCGCCAGTAAATGCTGAGCGCCCAGCGCGGCAACTGCTCGCCCGGGTACCACTTGCCTTGGCCAAAATGCAAAAACCCGCCTTGGCCGTATTGCTGGCGCAGCTTGTGCACCAGCTCGGTGGCCAGACCGCGCTTGGTGGGCCCCAGGGCGTCGGTGTTCCATTCGGCCCCATCACGGTCTTGCGTCGACACAAAGGTGGGCTCGCCGCCCATGGTCAGGCGCACGTCCTCGGCCACCAGTTGTGCGTCGACTTGTGCCCCCAGCTTCAAAACATCGGCCCACTGTTCGTCGGTGTAGGGCTTGGTGACGCGGGGCGACTCGTGGATGCGGGTGGCCTTCATCTCGTGGCTGAACGCGACTTCGGCCTCGTCCATCAGGCCTTCGATCGGTGCAGCGGCAGATGGCTGCGGCGTGCAGGCCAGCGGAATGTGGCCTTCGCCTGCCAACAAGCCCGAGGTGGGGTCGAGCCCCACCCAGCCCGCGCCAGGCAAATACACCTCGCACCAGGCGTGCAGGTCGGTGAAGTCGACTTCGGTGCCGCTGGGGCCATCGAGCGATTTCACGTCCGGGGCCAGCTGGATCAGGTAGCCCGAGACAAAACGGGCGGCGATGTTCATGTGCCGGAACAGCTGCACCAAAAGCCAGGCCGTGTCGCGGCAAGACCCGCTTTGGAGGGTCAGGGTTTCTTCGGGCGTTTGCACCCCCGGCTCCATGCGGATGGTGTAACGGATGTCTTGGTGCAGGCGCTGGTTGATTTGCACTAGAAAGTCGATGGTGCGCTGGCGCTTGCGGTCCATGCTGGCCAGGTATTTTTTGAACAACGGCGTCTTGTTGTCCTTGATCAGGTAGGACTGCAGCTCCTCGCGCACCGTGTCGGAATATTTGAAGGGCACTTCTTCGGCCGAAGGCTCCAAAAAGAAGTCAAACGGGTTGAAGACCGCCATTTCGGTGACCAAGTCCACGGTGACTTTGAAGGCGGTGGTTTTTTTCGGAAAAACCAAGCGGGCTTGGTAATTGGCAAAGGCGTCTTGCTGCCAGTTGACGAAATGCTCTGCGGGTTCCACTTGGAGGCTGTAGCTCAGGATGCGGCTGCGGCTGTGCGGGGCGGGGCGCAGTCGGATGACTTGCGGGCCGAGCTGTACGGGACGGTCGTAGGTGTAGTGGGTGACGTGGTGCAGGGCAACGTGTATCGACATATCTCGTTCAGCGCAACAGGGGCTGCACGCATGACAAATGCAGCTTGGGCGGTTACAACAAGCAAGACACGCGCCATGAAGGGCTTGCGCCGCACCGTTGTCGGTTTGGCTCAGCGCAGGCCCTTCCATTGAGCGCTCGAGTGAGCGACAAATAAACCAGCCAAAACAGGGAGGCTGAGCATGAAGCGATGTGGCGCGCGGGTGCATGACCGGGCAAGTGTTGGGTCCACTTGGGGCTGCTGTCATTTTGGGCTTTGGCGGGGGGGTGGCGCATGACGGGCATGGCCTGGTCCCGCAACTTGGCATGGGGCTTGTTGGCTTGGTGCGCGGGTGTGGCCGCGCAACTGCAACAAGAAGTGCTTTGGCCGCTGGAGGCCTATGCGGGTATGGCAGCTGTGGCTCTGGCTGTGGCTTTGGCCGGTGGGGTGTCTCGCTTGGGCGGGCGACCCGTTTGGGTCCGCGCTCTGGGCGTGTGCTGCGTTTGGATGGCCATGTCTTTTGCGGTCACAGGCGTGCATGCCCTCAGTCGCTCGGGCGCTATCGACCCTGCACTGGAGGGCCAAGACCTAGAGGTGGTGGGCATGGTGCAGGCCATGCCGCAGCGCCAGGCCGAGGGTTGGCGCTTTCGCTTTGGGATCGAGCAAGCCTGGCGGGTTGACCCTGCCGGTGCCTTGCACCGGGTGGATTTGCGCGCCTCATTGCCCTCCCAGGTGTATTTGGGTTGGTACGCACAAGGTGGCGGTTCGGGCAGCGAGGCCAGCACCACCTTGCTGCCCGAACCCGTGAAACCCGGTGAACGCTGGCGCTTGAGGGTGCGGCTGAAGGCGCCCCATGGCAACCTGAACCCGGGCGGCTTTGACTACGAGTTGTGGTTGTGGGAGCAGAGCATTCGGGCCACGGGCTATGTGCGAACCGGGGCCAAGGATCCTGCCCCCGCGTTGCTGGCCTCCACGGCTTGGCACCCGATAGAGGCTTGGCGACAGTCGGTCCGTGACCGCTTGTTGGCGAAGGTGTCACCCACCGAAATCGATGGCAAGGCGGCCCAATTGGCCGGGGTCGTGGCGGCCTTGGTCACAGGCGATCAGGCGGCCATTGACCGCAGCGACTGGGACGTGTTTCGCACCACCGGTGTGGCGCACTTGATGAGCATCTCGGGCCTGCATGTGACCATGTTTGCGTGGTTGGCCTCGGCGTTGGTGGCCTGGGCTTGGCGCAAGTCGGCTTTGTGGGGCTTTGCGGTCGCTTTGCTTTGGCCTGCTGTTCATGTGGGGGCAGTGTCGGGCCTGTTGTTGGCCGGCTTGTATGCCTTGTTCAGCGGTTGGGGCGTTCCGGCGCAGCGCACCTTGCTGATGCTGTGCGTGGTGGTGACGCTCAGGATGTCGGCAAGCCACTGGTCCGGGCCCTTGGTCTGGCTCATGGCGTGTGCGGTGGTGCTGGCTTGGGACCCTTGGGCCTTTTTGCAGCCAGGCTTTTGGTTGAGCTTTGTGGCGGTCGGTGTGTTGATGGCTTACAACCCGCTGCACGCCACGCACAGGCCCGATGCACCACAACAGGACGAGAGCCATGCACCGACTTGGCGCATGAATGGCGTGCGGGCCGTGTTAGGGCACCTTTTGGGTGCAAAGGTCCGTCGTCGCATGGGTTCGGTGGGCTTGTACAAAGTGTTCACTTTGTTGCGAGAGCAAGCGACCATCACCTTGGCTTTGGGCCCTTTGACGCTGTTGTTCTTTGGGCAAGTCTCGTTGGTGGGTTTGTTGGCCAACCTGTTGGCGATTCCGTGGGTGACTTTGGTCGTCACGCCGCTGGCCATGTTGGGTGTGCTGTGGTCACAAGCTTGGGTCTTGGCGGCTTGGGCGTTGCAGCCTTTGTCGTTCGTGCTGAACGCGATGGCGGCCTGGCCATGGGCCAGTGTGTCCACCGCCATGCCGCCTTGGGGCTTGGCGCTGCTGGCGCTGGTAGGCGCTTTGGCCTGTGTGGTGCGCATGCCTTTGTCTTGGAAATGCTTGTGTTTGCCTCTGTTCTGGCCGGTGTTGTTTTGGTCGCCCCTGCGCCCCGCTGCAGGGGCGTTTGAGTTGCTGGCCGCTGACATTGGCCAAGGCAATGCGGTGCTGGTGCGCACCGCCACCCACAGCTTGCTTTACGACGCAGGCCCACGCTATTCCGCCGAGAGCGATGCAGGCCAGCGGGTGCTGGTGCCTTTGCTGATGCAAATGGGCGAACGCATTGACACCCTGATGCTCAGCCACCGCGACAGTGACCATACCGGTGGTGCGGCAGCGGTGTTGAACACACAGCCGCAGGCGCAGTTGTGGTCCTCTCTGGAAGACGCGCACCCATTGCTTGCCTTGCGCCCGGCATGGACCCCTTGCCAAGCCGGCCAGTCCTGGGTGTGGGATGGGGTGTTGTTTGAACTGTTGCACCCGCCTGCGGGTCAGCCCAGTTTGAAATCGAATGCGCTCAGCTGTGTTTTGCGCATCAGCAATGCCCGCAGCGCTGCCTTGTTGGCGGGTGACATCGAGGCGGCGCAGGAGTTGGCTCTGGTTCGAGCGGGCTTGGCCCCCGTCGATCTGTTGCTGGTGCCGCACCATGGCAGCAAAACATCGTCAAGTTTGCCTTTTTTACAAGCGCTGCAACCACGGCTGGCCTTGGTTCAGGCCGGTTACCGCAACCGTTATGGGCACCCAGCGGCTGTGGTGGAAAGCCGTTACCGCGATCAGGGCATTGCACTGGTGGTGTCCAGCCAATGCGGCGCGGCACGCTGGCACAGCGATACGCCAGAAAAAATGGAATGCGAGCGGGGTGTGGGTCGGCGTTACTGGCACCACAAGTTCCCGTCTTAACCGACCACTGACTTGATGGGTATGCATCTTGCTATAGTGTAGTCAGGAGTAAAGAGCCATGCGCCAATTCGATGAGATGTACAGCCGCCTGCCTGCCGCAGGCGATACCGGGCAAGTCAGAGACCATTACCTCGCCTACGCCCGTTGGTTGCAAGCGCAAAACCCTCAGACCATGATCGCACGCCGGGAAGAGGCCGAGATGATTTTTCGGCGGGTGGGCATCACGTTCGCTGTGTATGGCGAGTTGGATGAGGACAAAAGCAAGGACGAGGGCGGCACCGAGCGCTTGATTCCATTTGATCTGATTCCCCGCGTGATCGCTGCCAACGAATGGCGGGGCATGGAGGCCGGTTTGGTGCAGCGCGTCACCGCGCTCAACCGCTTCATCCACGATGTCTACCACGACCAAGAAATTTTGAAGGCGGGCGTGGTGCCGCGTGAGCAGATCGAGCGCAATGCGCAATTTCGTCCCGAGATGGTGGGCGTGGACGTGCCCAACCAGATCTATTCGCACATCAGCGGCATCGACATCGTGCGCGCCCCCGACAGCGCGGGCAAGGGTGAGTACTACGTGCTCGAAGACAACCTGCGTGTGCCCAGTGGCGTGAGCTACATGCTGGAAGACCGCAAGATGATGATGCGGCTGTTTCCTGAACTCTTCAGCCAGCACCGCGTGGCCCCGGTTGCGCACTATCCCGATTTGCTGCTGGAGACACTGCGCGCCAGCAGCCCTGCGACCACGGCCGAGCCCACGGTGGTGGTGCTCACGCCCGGTATGTACAACAGCGCCTACTTTGAACACGCCTTTCTGGCTCAACAAATGGGCGTGGAGCTGGTGGAAGGCCAAGACCTGTTTGTGAAAGACAAGTTTGTTTACATGCGCACCACACGCGGCCCCAAGCGGGTCGACGTGATTTACCGAAGGGTGGACGACGACTTTTTGGACCCCAGTGTGTTTCGCCCCACCTCGACGCTGGGCTGCGCCGGGCTGATGGAGGCTTACAGAGCAGGCCATGTGGCGATCTGCAACGCGGTGGGCACGGGCGTGGCCGATGACAAATCGATCTACCCCTACGTACCCGACATGATCAAGTTCTACCTGGGCGAAGAGCCGATCCTCAAAAACGTGCCCACTTACCAGTGCCGCAAGCCCGACGACTTGCAGTACACCCTGGCCCACCTGAAAGACCTGGTGGTCAAGGAAGTGCACGGCGCGGGCGGCTACGGCATGCTGGTCGGTCCGGCCTCCACCCAAGCAGAGATCGAACGTTTTCGGGGCGCACTGCTGGCCAACCCCGAAGGCTACATCGCGCAGCCCACGCTCAGCCTGTCGAGCTGCCCCACTTATGTGGACAAGGGCATCGCCCCGCGCCACATTGACCTGCGCCCCTTTGTGCTGAGCGGCCGCACGGTGCAAATGGTGCCCGGAGGCCTGACCCGCGTGGCGTTGAAAGAAGGGTCTCTGGTGGTGAACAGCAGCCAAGGCGGCGGCACCAAAGACACCTGGATTTTGCAGGACTGAGGCCTGTAAATGACCTGTCACCCCGTAGGTCGGCGGCTTTAGCCCCGACATCTTGCTTGTTTGATGCTTCGTGTCGGAGCTAAAGCCACCGACCTGCAAAACCAAATCATGGCTCGCCTCGAATCGCTAAGGAATTCAAAATGCTCTCAAGAACCGCCGACCATCTGTTTTGGATGTCCCGCTACATGGAGCGTGCAGAGAACACCGCCCGCATGCTGAACGTCAGCTATGAAACCTCTTTGCTGCCTCAGTCTGCTGCAGCCGTAGAGGCGGGTTGGGAGGGCATTTTGTCCATCAGCGAGTTGTTGCCTGCCTACTTGTCGCTTTACAAAAGCATCAACCCCCGCGATGTGATGGACTTCATGGTCAAGGATGCGGACAACCCTTCGTCCATCATCTCTTGCCTGCGGGCGGCGCGTGAAAACGCCCGAGCCGTGCGGGGAACGCTGACCACCGAAGTGTGGGAGACGCAAAACCAGACTTGGCTGGAGGTCAACCGCATGCTCAAAAGTGGCGAGTTTGAGCGAGATCCCGCCGAGTTCTTTGAATGGGTCAAGTTCCGTTCGCACCTGTCACGCGGCGTGACGGTGGGCACCATGCTGATGGACGAGTCTTTGTATTTCATGCGCATGGGCACGTTTTTGGAGCGGGCCGACAACACCGCGCGGCTGGTGGATGTGAAGTTCCACGCCATGCAAAATGATTTTTTTGGCGCGCCACAATATGGCGCGCCCGAGACCGAGACGGCCCAGGAATTCGATTTTTACCACTGGAGCGCGATCTTGCGCAGCGTCAGTGGCTTCGAGGTCTACCGCAAGGTTTACCGCGATGTGATCCGCCCCGAACGCGTGGCCGAGTTGCTCATCTTGCGTGCAGACATGCCGCGCTCCTTGCATGCGAGCTTGAACGAGGTGGTGTCCAACTTGGCCCTGGTCTCACATGACCGAGACAGTGACACGCTGCGTCATGCTGGGCGCTTGCGCGCTGAGTTGGCATTTGGCCGCATCGACGAAATCTTGGCCACCGGCTTGCATGCCTACCTGACGCAATTTTTAGAGCGGGTGAACGTTCTGGGCGGGCGCATCAGCCGCGAGTTTTTGATGCCGCAGGCGGCATAAGTGGGGCGTTAAGTCGAACCGTCAAGGCCTCGACCTGCGGGATTTGCATCAATTGTCCAAGGTCAAGACCACGGGCGCGTGGTCGCTGGGGCGTTCGTTTTTACGCGGTGCTCGGTCGATCATGCAGGCCGTGGCTCGCGCCTTGAGCGCTTGTGTAATCAAGATGTGGTCGATGCGCAGGCCCCGGTTGCGGCGAAAACCAAACTCGCGGTAATCCCACCAGCTGTAGCTCTTTTCGGCTTGTTCAAACAGGCGAAAGCTGTCCACCAGGCCCAGGTTGACGAGGTCTTGCAACTTCTCGCGTTCGGCGTCGGTGCAGTGGATGGTGCCCGCCAAAGCCACCGGGTCCCACATGTCGAGTTCGTCAAAGGTGATGTTGTAGTCACCCAGCAGCACCAGGTTTGGGTGTTTTTGCATCTCGCTGCCCACCCACTCGCGCAGCGCGTCGAGCCAGCGCATTTTGTAGACAAATTTGTCGCTGTCTGGCGCTTGACCGTTGGGAAAATACGCGCCAATGACCCGCACTGTGCCACCCGCGCCATCGGGGTAGGTGGCGGCGATCACCCGGGACATGTCGTCTTCAAAACCGGGAATGTTTTTGACCACATCCGAGCCTTCGGCTTTGGAGATCAGGGCCACGCCGTTGTATGTTTTTTGACCAAACCATTGCGCCTGATAGCCTGCTTCGGCGAAAGCCGCTGACGGGAATTTATCGTCCGTGAGCTTGAGTTCTTGCAGGG